>CAZVVV010000042.1:0-3143 GCA_964630725.1 uncultured Muribaculaceae bacterium | reverse complement strand
ACTTAATAAGACTTTTATATTCATCACTCGAAGTAGAAACACCATTAGTAGGTACATAATACAATTTCTTTACGTCACTTTTCTTAGAAACAGAATCAAGTAACTTAGCATAACTACTACACCAAGAATTATCCTTATCACAAAAAAATACTATTCCAGTAAAATCAGACTCTAATACAGAAGATATATCAGTATATACAAACTTATTATTAAAAGATACACCATACTCTCTTTTAAACCTCATAGAATCACTAAACATATATAATACAAAAGAAATAATCACAATAATTACCACTATAAATATTATAAATAAAGTCTTCTTATCATAACTTTCTAGTCTCATACAAACACCTCTAGTATAAATATAACATTTTTTTATAAAAAAATAAAGAAAAAATCCCTAGATAACTAGAGATTTTAACTAACTATTTTTTCTTTTTATAATTATTATTGAAGAAACTCCTCCAACAACTAACAATATACCAATCACAACAACTACTTTATTATTAAAAACACCAGTTTTAGGAACATTAATAATCGTTTCTTCTTTATCATTAATAATAGTAAGAGCCATATTTTCACTTACATAATAATGCCTATCATCATTAGAAGTAATATTAATAATTCCATCATCAGTAACTTCAAATTCAAAAGTAACATTATCATCATTATACCCCTTCGGAGGAGTAACTTCTATAAAAGTATACTTACCTGCTGCAATATCCATAAAATAAGTACCATCATCCATAGTAAACTCTGCAACACTTTCACCAGACTCATCAATTATTCTATACTTACCACCAGCAATTGCATCCTTAGAAACACTATCTCTTTTTATAAATGTAATATATCTTAAAGCATTTTCAATAACTACACTAACTTCCTCTTTATTAACTACTACTTCAGTTGGTTCTTCAGACATAATATAATTTTCCAAAGTACTTATTTCTTTCAAATAATATGTACCAAAATTAAGATTTGGAATCTCTATCTTACCATCACTATCAGTAGTAACAACACCAATAGTATTACCATCCTTATCAGTAGCACTAGTACTCATATCAGACATTAAAACTTCAAACTTAACACCCTCAATCGGAGTAGAATTAGACATATCCTTTTTATTAATAATTATTTTACCATACACTTCTTCAGTAACCTTAGTATTCTCAAAAGTAGTAGTACCATCAATACTAGCCATTTCACAAGTAGTAGATCCCATATATCCACTTGGAGCACTTAACTCTTTCAAATAATATGTACCACTATCAGATTCAACAAAGAAATAAGCAGAACCACTTCCATCAGTTGTAACTGAACTATTACCAAAAACATCACTAGCACTAGTAGTACATTCACTATCACTATAAAGACCTATAGTAGCACCAGAAAGTAAAGAATTATCATCAGCATCAATCTTTTTAACATTAATATAATCTATAGTAGAAGACTCAGGAGTAAGAGCAAATGATATAGTAGCTTCCTTTGTCTTATTTTCACTAGGATTAAACTCTTTTACTGTTCTAAAACCAACACGTTGTACACCAGCAACCTTTACCCCATTTAGAGTAGGTTTATAATAAGTAAGACCAAACTTTTTATAAGTACAACTAATAGTATAATTAGCAACAACTTTTAAATTAGATGTCATACTAGAAGTAACAGAACTCTTAGGAATTTTAACATATAAAGTACTAGCACTAGTATCAGTAACACTACTTGTACCAGAAATACTATCAGTAACAAAAGCACCACTTATTGATGGAGAAATACTTGGAGTATAACTACCAACACTACCACTCTTAGTAACACTAGCAGAATATATAAAATAATCATCAGAAGAAGTTTCTTCAGTAAGATTACTTAACTTTATACTATTACCAGAATCATCAGGTTCACTCTTTCTATACCCAACACAATCATCAGAAATAAAATCATCAGTACATGGTTCAGCAGAACAACAAGTACTTGAAGAATCATCAGAATCATTACACTTAGTTGTACACTTATTTTGAATATATCTTATTCTATTATGCCTTACTGTATTCCCAGTTCCATTATATTTATAAAAAGCACAAGCAGGCCCAACATCCCAAGCAGTAACAACCCTTGTCAATGTTGTATCAGTCGGAGCAGCTAAACCCTTATTTAAACAATAAACTCTATATCTAGTACTACCACTAACATAAGAAAGTTCAAAAATATTGTCACCATTACTGGAAAAATTAGATTCATCAGTATTAGTACAATAATTAATTGTTTTAGGATCCAAAGTCTTATTTTTATCAGATACAGTCCAATCATTTAACAAATTACCATTATTCGAACTAGTACACCTGTCACCCTTAACTTGAGCAGAAACATTAATACTAAGTGAAATAAAACAAATAAAACTCAAAATAACAAATAACATTTTCTTTTTCATAACATTACCCCCTACTTAATATTTTCATAAAAAGATTTAAACCTAGAATTAAAATTCTTAATAGCATCATTAGTCCAATAAGTACTAGCATTAACTTCACCCACAACTAAAGAAGTTTCATTATCATACGAAGTAATAACCCCATCCTTAAAGAACATTAAATAAGGAACATATAAAACCTCAGTACCATTAATATCTTTATACAATCTATTCTCTAATAAAGAAACAAGCTTATTATAACTATCACTCTTATTATCCATATCATTCTTAATATCAACATAATAAACCTTAGCACCATTATCAGAAGATACATCATTAAGCACCTTAGCATACTCCTTACACCAAGAATTACCACTATAACAGAAGAACACTATTCCACTTTTCTTATCATTCAACATATCAAATACATCAGACAAACTCTTATAAGAAAACTTATTAAACTTAGAAACATTATACTCTTCACTAAACTTAAACGAATCCTTAAAAGACATAAATCCAATTACCCCCAGTAATAAAACAATTATTACCACTAAAACTATTATTTTACTTTTCTTTTTCATAAGAACCTCCTAAAAAATTATTTAAATAATCATATCCTTACTTTCCATTTTTTATAGTAAGAACATTACCATTTCTATCATCAACACGATAAAACCAAAACTAAATCGACTTTCACTTTTCTTTGCCAAGAAAAGTGAAAGATTTAGGTATCAAAAAA
>CAZVVV010000041.1:2761-7072 GCA_964630725.1 uncultured Muribaculaceae bacterium | reverse complement strand
TAGAAAATATTTCTAAATATCAGTTTTTATTTTAACTACTTTTTCAGCAGTCTCGAGTGATCTATTTCTTTTTATTTTTTAAATTATTAATGACTTTTTTTAATAAAATTGGTACAATTATATGGGAGATAATTATATGGAAATATTAGATATATTACAAACTTTAATTGATTATATTGCATCTTTAGGATTAATTGGTGGATTTCTTATTGTTGTTCTTGAGTCAATTATTCCTATTATACCTTTATCAGTGTTTATTGGTATTAATGTATATAATTTTGGTAGTGTTTTTGGATTTATTATTTCATATGTTGCTACAATATGTGGATGTTTATTATCTTATTTTATATTTAGATATTTAATTAGGAATAGAGTTAATCTTTTAAAGAAAAAGAATGTTTCATATTATGTTTCTAAGTTTGATAATATAAAATTATCTACTTTGGTTATTATAATAGCTATTCCTTTTACTCCAGCATTTGCTGTTAATATAGCAGCAGGTCTTTCTAATATTAATTTTAAAAAGTATTTATTTGCTATTTTTATTGGTAAGCTTGCTACAATATATTTTTGGGGTTATGTAGGAGTAGGATTAATAGATAGTATAAAACATCCAGTTATACTTATTAAAATTTTTGTTTTACTTATTGTTTCATATATTATCTGTAAAATTATAGAAAAATTATTTCATTTGGAGGTATAGTTATGGATTATATTATTATTGGGCTTTTGGTTCTTATTGTTATTCTTATTATAGTTTCTTTATTTAAAGGAAAGGATGATATTGCTTTATTTGATAAGTTATCTTCTTTGGAACTTAATATTAATAAAGAAATGAATGGATTAAAAGATAGTTTGAATAAGAATTTTAATGAACTTAGTGATAGACAAGAAAGAAGACTTATTGCAATGAATGATAAGGTTAATGAGAGAATTGAGGCTAATTTTGAAAAGACTAATAAGACTTTTAGTTCTGTTTTGGAAAGGCTTGCTAAAATAGATGAGGCTCAAAAGAAGATTGATACTTTATCTAGTGATATTGTTTCATTACAAAGTATTTTGACTGATAAAAAAACACGTGGTATTTTTGGAGAAGTTAATTTAAAGCATATTCTTACTTCTGTTTTTGGAGAGGGTAATGATAGTATTTATAGACTTCAGTATACAATGCCTAATGGTTTTATAGCGGATAGTATTCTTTTTGCTCCTGAACCACTTGGTACAATTGCAATTGATTCTAAGTTTCCTTTGGAAAATTATAGAATGATGGTTGATAAGGATATATCTAAGGATGAGAGAACTAAATATGAAAAATTATTTAAAGTTGATGTAAAGAAGCATATTGATGCTATTGCTAATAAATATATTATTGATGGTTATACTAGTGATCAAGCTATTATGTTTTTACCTGCTGAAGCTATTTTTGCAGAGATTAATGCTTATCATCAAGATATAATTGATTATGCTTATAAGAGAAAGGTATGGATTACGTCTCCGACTACTTTGATATCTACTCTTACTGTTATTGAAATGATTATTAAAAATATTGAAAGGGATAAGTATACTTCAGTTATTCATGAAGAACTTAATAGACTTGGAGTAGAGTTTAGTAGATATAAAGAAAGATGGGATAAGTTGTCTCGTAGTATTGAGACTGTTAGTAAGGATGTTAATGATATTCATACTACTACTGATAAGATTACTAAAAGGTTTAATTCTATTAGTAGGGTAGAGATTGAGTATAAGGATGAGAGAATAGATTAGTTTCTATTCTTTTTTATAATAAAAAAGAAGATTATTTCTTCTTCAGTATCTTTTCAATAACATCTTTATCACAATATTTTTTATACTTATTTTTTATTGCCATATAATTATCTATTCCTTTACCTAGTATTAGTATTATATCGTTTTCTTTAGCATTATTTATAGCATATTTTATAGCTTTTTTTCTATTTATAATTGTTTTATAGTTATTTTTTTCTATGTTTTTAGTTATATCTTTTATAATATCTGTTACTTTTTCATATCTTGGATCATCTGTTGTAAATATTACATAGTCTGATAGATTAGTTATTATTTTACCAAGTATTGGTCTTTTTTCATGTTCTCTTCCACCAGCACATCCTACTACTGTGATGATTTTTGCTTTTTTTATTTTATTTGCATATTCTAATATATTTTTTGTAGCATTTATAGTGTGAGCATAGTCTAGTATTATTTTGTATTCTTTATCATACATGATATTTGTTCTACCAGGTATTTCTTTTATATTATATATATTATTAATTATATCATTTATATTATAGTTATATGTTGTTAAGGTAGCAATTGCAGCGGTTAGATTATATGTGTTATATGTACCTAGTAATTGGCTTGTTACTTTGTATTCTTTTTTATTATGTATTAATTTGTATGTTGTTTTATTATTTTCTTCTTTTATATCTTTTATATAAAAATCTGCTTTTTTATTTTTTGCATATGTAATATATTTTTTATTATTTTGTTTTAATATTTTTATTACTTTATCACTATTTTGATCATCAATATTTATTATAGCAATACCATTTTCTTTTAATTTTGTGAATAGTTTTAGTTTTGATTCTAGGTAATTTTGAAAGTTTTTATGGATATTTAGATGATCTTTAGTTATATTTGTAAGTATTGCTCTATCAAATTGAAGTCCTTCACATCTATTGTGTAATAAAGCTTCACTAGATGTTTCCATTACTAAGTTATTTATTTGATTATCTTTTAATACTTTAGCATTTTTTAGTATTTCTTTTATTTCTGGTGTAGTGTTATTCATTTTTATATTGTTATCTTCATATATAAATCCATTTGTACCTATGTATGCTGTTTTTGTATAATTTTCTAATAGGTTTTTTATTATTAAGGCAGTGCTTGTTTTACCATCTGTTCCTGTTATTGCGATGGTGTTTATGTTTTTTAATGGATTATTATAGTAATCATTGTATATTTGATATAGTGTTTTATTAGTATTTTCAACTTTTATAATTGGTACTTTTTTATTTCTAATATTTTTATCTGTTATGATAGCTTTTGCTCCTTTTTTTATTGCTTGATCTATGTATTTGTGTCTGTCTTCATATTCATCGTGAGTGCATATAAATATATCATTTTTCTTTATATTTTTTGAGTTATTTTTTATATTCATTACATCATATGCATACTACTTTGATATTTAAAGTAGTCACTTTCTTTTGTATTATTTAGTTTTTTTTCTAGTTGTTTGATGTTATTTTCTAGATTTTGCACTTTTTGTTCAAGTGTTTGTAGTCTTTGTTCAATAAAATTATTATCTTGATATGGTATCATGTTTTGATAAGGATTACTTATCATTGGTATGTTTGGTATGAATGGTATTTGATTCATAATATTCCTCCTTTTACAATATTTTATGCAAGTATTTATTTTGTGATAATCGTGTAGTATAATATTTATATGGAGTTGGTTTTATGCGTATTAGAAATGTTAAAAATAAAAAAGAAATTCTTAAGAGTAGTTCTTGTGTTATAGATAATCCTTTGGAATATAAGGGTAAATGGAGTAGTTGTTTTGGAAATAATAATCCTATTCATTTAGAAATAGGGACTGGTAAGTGTAGTTTTATTATAGAAAGTGCTCTTAGATATCCTGATATTAATTTTATTGGAGTAGAAAGAATTGATTCTGTTTTGGCTATTGGGGTTAGATCACTTGAGGAGTTTATTCCTAATCTTAGGCTTATTAATTATGATGCTAATAAGATAGAGGATATTTTTTCTAATGAGATTGATGTTTTATATCTTAATTTTTCTGATCCATGGCCTAAGAGTAGGCATGCTAAAAGAAGGCTTACTAGTGTAGAGTTTTTATGTAAGTATGATTTAATATTTAAATCTGTTAAAACTATTATTCAAAAGACTGATAATGAATCTTTATTTGCTTTTTCTATTGTTTCTCTTAGTAATTATGGTTATGTTATTGAAGAGTTATCGTTAGATTTGCATAATTGTTTAAAAAATGATAATATAGAAACAGAATATGAAAAGAAATTTGTTAGTAAAGGGTGTAAAATTTTTATGTTAAAAGCGACAAAAAACTAGTAATTTCTATATAATATTTGTTATAATAAATAAGAGGTGTTTATGAGAAAATATTTGATAGGGGTCATAATGCTACTTTTGTTAGTATGTGGATGTAGTAATATCAATGATTTATCTTATAATGATGTTGTTAGTTATTCTTTAGAAAATAAGGCTAAGGCTAATACTGCTTTAAAGGGATATAAAATATATCTTCCTAAGGATA
>CAZVVV010000041.1:0-2751 GCA_964630725.1 uncultured Muribaculaceae bacterium | reverse complement strand
AATAATATTACAGAAAATAATGGTAATGATACTAGTTTACTTAATGATGTTAATGGTAATAATGTTTTGTATTCTTTTGGTGATAAGTATTATTTATATGTTGATTTAGTTAGTTATTATAATAAGGTTTCTAATAGTTATAAAGTAAATGATGATAGTGATGCTGTTTATAGTGAAATACTTAATAATGGGTATGTGTTAGTGACTAAGTATAATAATGAATATTTTATTGAAGTGATGTATAATTATGCTAAGATAGAAGTTATTTCTAGTGATATAAAGAATGCTATTTCTAGGTCTTTAGTGGTTCTTAATAGTATTTCTTATAATGATAGTGTTATTGAAACATTGCTTGGTAATAGTATAGATTATAATGAAGAAAAGTTTGAACTTTTGGGTCCTTCGGTTAATACTGAAAACTTTTTAGAGTATGAGGAAGAGTATGGTACTTATGAAGATGATGGTAAGACACCGGATGAGGATAAGATAGAAATTAAATCAAACGAATAGAGGTGTGATTATGAAATTAATTGATAAGATTAAGAAGGCAATTATTGATGATGAAGATGATGAATTAGAAGGAGAACAACTTGTTAAGAAGATTGATGTTGAAAGGACTACGAATACATCTTTGAATGATGTAGTTGAGGAAAAGACTGTTACTACTTTTGAAGAGTTTGTTCCTAAGGTTGATACTAAGAAGCCTATTATATTTGATGAGGAGGATTTTGTTTCTTCAGATGTTATTTATGAAGAACCTGTTAAGAAGAAAGAAGAATCTAAAGTTTTGTATGGTGGGTATGGATTAAGGGATGAGAAGACTAAGGAAAAGTTTAAGCCTTCACCTGTTATATCTCCGGTGTATGGTCTTTTACATAAAGAGGATTTAGAACGTCAAGAGGTTCCTTCGAAGTCTTTAGAAAGTTTATTTAAAGAAGAAAGACAGGAAATTAATTTTGATACTATAAGACAAAAAGCTTATGGTATAAAAGAAGAGGTTAAAGTTGATGAAGAGCCTGTTAATGAGGATACTTCAACTGATTTGTTTTTTGAAATGAAGGATGATGTTGTTGGAGTAGATAAAGTAACTATTGGAGATGCTGAAGAATATTATCAGGATTTAGGGTTAGAATATAATATAGATTATAAGGATGCTGATAAGGAAAAAGAAAAGAATAAGATGACTAGAAGTAAAAAGAATAAAGAACTTACTGAAATGGTTGATGAAGAAATTAAAGAAGATAAGTTAATTGAAGAGGAAACTAAGGGTAAGAATAGTGAAAATAAAATTGATGATGAAGCAGAAGAAAAGAATCTTTATGATTTAATTGACATGATGTACGATAGTAAGGAGTGATAAAATGACTGATTTTAATCAAGTGTTGTTGTCTGTTCTATTAGTACTTTGTTGTGTACTTGTTGTATTTTTAATAGTTGTTTCAATAAAGTTGTTATATACTACTGATAAAGTTAATATAATATTAACAGATGTTGAAAAGAAGCTTAATAGTGTTACTGGAGTGTTTTCTTTGATTGATACTGTTACTGATGGACTTTCAGCATTTAGTGATGTAGTATTTAATAAATTAGTTTTAGTAGTAGAAAAATTATTTGGAAAAAAGGAGAGATAATATGGCTAAAAAAGGAATATTTGGTTTAATTGCAGGGATTGGTTTAGGAGCAGGATTAGGTGTTTTATTTGCACCTGAAAAAGGAGAAGTTACTAGAAAGAAACTTAAAGAAAAGTTGGATGATTTAGTAAAGGAAGTTAAAGAACTTGATGCAGAGGATGTAAAACTTGTTATTGAAGAAAAGATTGATGAAATAAAAGATGATTTAGAAGATTTAGATAAGGAAAAAGTAAAAGAAGTTGCACAAGAAAAGTTAGAACAAATTAGTGATAAGATTGAGGATCTTGCTAAACTTGCTAAGGATAAAGCTACTCCAGTTGTTAATGAAAAGGTTGAAGAATTAAGAAAGTATGCTTTAAAAGTTACTAAACAAGTTGAAAAGAAATTAGAAAAATAATGATTAAGAAACATTTCTCTTTTGAGGAATGTTTTTATATTAAATTTAAATCTAAGTGAAATTAATTTTTATATAATGAGCAAAAAGATTCAAAAAATTTAACATAATTATAAAATATGTTAAAAAAATAAAAAAAATTTAACATATTTCTTGCATGCGTTAAAAAAACAGTGTAATATTATATATGAGGAGATGATAATATGAAGTTATTACCATTTAATGATTTTGATTTAAAAACACCAAGAATTCTTGAAGCATTAAATGAAGCTTCTAGATCACTTGCAGAATTAAAAGGATTTGCTAATTCTATTCCTAATCAACATATTTTAATAAATGCAATTACAATAAATGAAGCTAAAGATAGTAGTGAAATTGAAAATATAGTTACTACTCATGATAGTATTTATAAAGTTTTAACAGAAAGTGGATATAAAGATGAATCTGCTAAAGAAGTTGTTGATTATAGAAGCGCTATTTGGCGTGGATATGAAATAATACAAAAAAAAGAATTTATTTCAACAAATGTTTTAGTAGAATTACAATCTATGATTGAACCTAATAATGCTGGTGTTAGAAAAATGCCAGGAACAAAATTAGTAAATAGTAAAACCGGTGAAACAATTTATGTTCCACCACAAAATGAAAGTGAAATAAGAGATTTACTTAAGAATTTAGAGGATTATATTAATAATAATGAAGATGATATTGATCCATTAATTAAAA
>CAZVVV010000040.1:0-7374 GCA_964630725.1 uncultured Muribaculaceae bacterium | reverse complement strand
TCTTTTTTTACTATCATCGTATTAGCAGTATCTCCTGCTACAAGTGACTTATATTCAAATTGAAGAATATCTTCATCATCACTAGTAAACCTATAGAATAACTCTTTATCAGAATCAGGAATAGCAGTAACAAATTCAACCTCACTACCAGCATAAACAACATTAGGAACATCTAAATTAAGTTTCTTATTATTCTTTCCAAATAATAAGAAGAATAATAATATAAGAAGTATAATAGCTACAATAACCACTAAAACAATAATTATTTTTTTCTTTAAACCATTATTATCATCATTAGAATAATTATCAGTATCAGAATTACCAAAATCACTATAATCAGGTTGATCATAACTAGCATTTTCAATACTAGAACTATCATATTGATTCATATCAGAACTACTAAAATCACTATTCTCATAATTATTCAAATTATTATCATAAGAAGCATTATTCATATTATTATTTAAATTATCCATATTATTATTAACATTATTATTAATATCATTATCATTAAAACTCATAGTATCATCCTCCAACTATTTTACATATAAATGATAACATAAAAAAAGAAGAAATACAATCAAAAAACACCAAATATCATTTTTTTAAAAAATCACATTTCTTACACAACTCTTCACATTTAATATTATTTTTAAAACCATTAAGCATATTAACATAACGAGTACTATTAATAATATCATCTAAATTATCTTTATAAATATTTCCAAGTACTATTTTTCCATTAGAATCTAAACAACAAGGAACTATACTACCATCTACTAAAATACCAATATGATCCCTTAAAGCATAACAAGTACCATTACTATTATTAATTTCATTATCTAAACTAGGCCATATAAAAGACTCATTAAAACTAACAAATACTCTATCCTTAAGTTTAATAGAATCATAAGCATTAATCTTAGTATTATAATGATCTTCCAATATAGAAATAATTTTATCAGTATTATCATTAGAAACCCATAATCTATAAGATATATAAGTATTATGTAATTTATCAACAACATCAAATATATTATTCATATACTCATTCAAAGAAACACCATATTTTCCATTATAACTATGAACAGATATATTTAATTGTCTTATTCTATTAGTTTTTAACCTATCTATTAAATACCCATTAGTAGTAATATTAACATAATAAGAATTAGAAGCAATATCAATAAGTTCATTTATTTTAGGATGCAATAATGGTTCACCCATTACATGTAAATATAGATACTTAGTATATCCCTTTAACTTATCCAAAATAATATTAAAATTATTAACATCAATAAACTTCTTATCACGTTCATTTCCAATACAAAAATCACAATTAAGATTACAATTATTAGTAATTTCTACATAAACCTTTTTATACATAACTTCCCTTCCTATCTATTAAACCTTCAAAAAATACATTCATCTTCAATATATTACTTATTTCTATAAAGAAAATTAATCATTAAACATCATCTAAAATAAGTAGTCTCAATGAAATATATCAACATCATTATACTTCTTACAAATTATTTTTACAACATATTCTAAGACAAGCCTTATAGTATATTCTTAAATTTTATCACTATAAATTCAAAACAAAATAAAAGAACTAGATTAAACTAGTTCAATTATAGCCATTAACGCGTCATCTCCACGTCTTTCATCTAATTTTAATATTCTAGTATACCCACCATTACGTTGTTCATAACGAGGAGCTATTTCTTCGAATAATTTTTTAGTAGCTTCTTTATTATTCATTAAGAAAGCTGCAGCTTTTCTACGAGAAACTAAACTACCATTCTTTCCATAAGTAACAAGTTTTTCAAAACATCTTCTTACTTCTTTAGCTCTAGTTTCAGTAGTAGTAATTCTTTCATTCATAATAAGACTAATAGTAAGATTAGCTAACATACTTCTTCTATGCTTATTATCAACACCTAATTTTCTATATCCCATAGTATCCTCCTTCTATTAATCTTCGTCTTTTAAAGTTAAGTTTAATTCTTTAACTTTATCTAACACTTCTTTTAATGATTTTTTACCAAGATTTCTAATCTTCATTACATCACTATTAGATTTATTAACTAAATCTTGCAATGTATGAACTCCTGCTCTTTTTAAACAATTATAAGCACGAACAGAGAAATCTAAATCTTCGATTGGAGTTTCTAATGCCTTTTTAGTTGGATCTTCTTTCTTTTCAAGCATAAATCCAGTAGCATCAGCAATCTTATCTAGTTTAGTTACTAATTCTAAATGTTCAATTAAGATTCTACTAGCAAGAGCAACAGCTTCTTCTGGTTTAATAGAATCATTAGTCCAAACTTCAAGTACTAACTTATCATAACTTTCATCTTGACCAACACGAGCATCTAATACTTCATAAGCAACTCTTTCAATAGGAGAATATAAAGAATCAATTGCAATAACTCCTACTTTTTTATCAGTAAGTAATTTTTTATTTTCATCAGCTCTTACATATCCTCTACCACTAGATACAGTCATTTCCATATCAAGTTTACCACCTTCAGCTAAAGTAGCAATAACTTGATCTTTATTAATTACTTCAACATCAGCATCACATTCAATATCTCCAGCTGTAACAACACCTTCACCACTTGCACTCAATCTAATAGTTCTATCTTCTTCACAATATTTCTTAATAACGATAGATTTTAAATTAAGTACTATAGAAGTAACGTCTTCAATTACACCTTCAATAGTTTGAAACTCATGTAAAACTCCATCTATTTTTACACTAGTAATAGCAGAACCAGGAAGAGAAGATAACATAACTCTTCTTAGTGCATTACCAATTGTATAACCAAAACCTCTTTCAAGTGGTTCTAGTTCAAACTTTGCATAATTACTTTTTTCATTCTTTTCAGTAATTTTATAATTTGGTTTTTCAAATTGAATCATAGTTTAACCTCCTTACTCTTATTAGTTACGTGGTCTTTTTGGTGGACGACATCCATTATGTGGAATTGGTGTAACATCAGTAATTGTTACAACTTCAAGTCCAGCTGTTTGTAATGATCTTATAGCGGTTTCTCTACCAGGTCCAACACCTTTAACTACTACATCAACTTTACGCATTCCATAATCAAATGCAACTTTTCCTGCTTTTTCAGCAGCAATTCCTGCAGCAAATGGAGTAGATTTTTTACTACCTTTAAATCCAATTGCACCACTTGATGCCCATGATACTACATTCCCTTCTTTATCTGTTATAGTTGTAATTGTATTATTAAAAGTTGAATGAATATGAGCAACACCTTCAGGTATATTTTTCTTTACTTTTCTTTTTCTTTGTTTATAAGCCATAGTTTAACCTCACTTTCACTATTTCTTTTTGTTTGCAACAACTTTTCCTCTACCCTTACGAGTACGAGCGTTTCTATTTGTTCTTTGTCCTCTTACAGGTAATCCCTTTTTATGACGAGAACCTTCATATGAATTAATTTCCATTTTAGTTTTAATATTCATACTAACTTCACGTCTTAGATCACCTTCAGTAACATAGTTACCTAATTCATCACGAATCTTACCAAGTTCTTCGTTTGATAAATCTTTTGTTCTTTTTTCTGGATCAACTTTTACTGCATCTAATATTTTAATTGCAGTTGTTTGTCCAATACCATAAATATAAGTTAAAGAAATTTTAATTTTCTTTTCATTAGGTATTTCAACACCCTTAATACGTGCCATATTTTTTCCTCCTTACTAACCTTGAGTTTGTTTGTGTTTTGGATTTTCACAAATTACCATAACTTTTCCCTTACGTTTAATAATTCTGCATTTTGCACAAATTTTCTTAACTGATGGTTTTACTTTCATTTTAATTCCCTCCTACTTTCTATAGGTTATACGCCCACGTGTTAAATCATATGGAGAAAGTTCGATCATAACCTTATCACCCGGTGAAATACGAATATTATTTAATCGCATTTTACCAGAAACGTGAGCTTCGATTTTATGACCATTCTCTAATTGAACATAGAAGTTTCCTCCAGGAATAACTTCAAGAACTTTTCCTTCAACTTCGATTACATCATTTTTTGCCATTTAACAACACTCCTGTCAATATTTCGTATCCATCATCAGTAACAACTACTGTATGTTCAAAGTGTGCTGATGGACTATAATCTTCACTCTCAATAGTCCACTCGTCTTCACATACGACAATATCAGGACTACCAAGATTAAGCATTGGTTCAATTGCTAGAACCATACCTTTCTTTAATTTTGGACCAGTATTTTTAATACCATAATTTGGTACATCAGGATCTTCATGAACACTAGTCCCAACTCCATGACCCACTAGTTCTTTAACAACACCCAAATTATGTTCATTTGCATAGGATTCAATAGCATAACCTATATCTCCTATTCTATTACCAGGTTTAATTTGTTCTAAACCTTTATAAAGAGATTGTTCAGTGTGATACAAAAGATATTTCTTATCATCATCTATATCACCAACAGGATAACTCCATGCAGAGTCACCATGATATCCTTTATAACAAGCACCAATATCTAGTTTAACAATATCTCCATTCTTTAATTTAGTATTCGAAGGAATTCCATGTACTACTTCATAGTTTATACTAGTACAAATAGCACTAGGAAAACCATCAAATCCTTTAAAAGAAGGCGTAGCATCATGTTCTAATATGAACTTTTCTGCTAAATCATTAAGCTCTTTAGTAGTAACACCAGGCTTGATATATTTTTTTAAATATTGATGTGTTTGATAAACAATATTACCAGCAATTCTAAGAAGTTCAATTTCTCTATCACTTTTAATAGTTATCATGCAAACACCTCTACTTTATTAATTCACTAGCAAGATTAAAAGTTTCATCTGGTAAACTACTATTAATAGTTACAAGTACACCTTTATCCTTATAGTAATCAATTAATGGTTGTGTCTTTTCTAAATATTCATTATATCTTTGTTCAAAAGTTTCTAATGAATCATCTTGTCTTTGAATAAGCACTTCTTGACAATCATCACACAATCCATCAACTTTTGGTAATAAATCTTTATTCCTAGTAGAATAACTTCTTTTACACTTAGGACAAACAAGTCTACTTGTTACCCTAGAAGAAAGTTCATCTTTTGGAACATCCAAATATATTACCACTCCTAAATCTCTATTTAATTTACTAAGTACATCATCATACATCTTAGCTTGTTCAACAGTTCTTGGAAAACCATCTAATATATACAATGAATCACCTATTTTATTAAGTTGTTCTTCCAAAGCACTAAACACTGTATTATCATCAATTAACATACCAGACTTCATTGCTTCACGAAGACTCTCATCATTTTTAGCTTTTTCCCTTAACATATCCCCAGTTGACAAAGGTAAATATCCATAACTAGTAGATAAACTATTAGATAAAGTACCCTTACCCGCAGCAGGTGGAGCTATTAAAATAATATTTTTCACTATCTAACCGCTCTCCTTTTTGTTCTCTTATTAATAGAATAATCTCTACTCATCAAACTACTTTCTAATTGTTTATATGTTTCAATAGTAACACCAACTACTATTAGTAAACTAGTACCACCAATTGATACTGATCTAGGAAGACCAGTCCACATATTAACAAGAATTGGGAATGCTGCTATTGCTGCTAAGAATATAGCACCAACAGTAGTAAGCCTAGTTAAAACTTTTACAAAATAATCTTCAGTATCCTTTCCAGGTCTAATACCAGGAACATAACCACCATTCTTTTGTAAGTTTTCAGCCATTTGATCAGGTTTCATTTGAACAAATGTATAAAAATATGAGAAGAATATAATTAACACTACATAAATTAGTAAACCTACTGGTGTAGTATAATCTAAATAATTATTGATAAAGTTTACTACACTTTCACTCTTACTAAATTGTGCTATTACACTAAATACTGCTAATAAACTTGAAGCAAATATTACAGGTATTACTCCAGCAGAATTAATCTTAATAGGCATATAAGATTGCTTACCTAAGTTAGCAGTAGACTTATTAGCATATTGAATAGATATTCTACGAGCAGCACCTTCTACAAATATTACTGCAATAATTACTAAAAAACAAATAAGTAAGAAAAGTAAGAATGTAGCTCCACCAGATATTAGTGTATTAGTAGTACTAAAATCTACTAATTGTTTGAATGCAGTTATTATCATACCAGGTAGTGATGAAACAATACCAGCCATGATTAATAATGAAACACCATTACCAATACCCTTTTGTGAAACTTGATCACCTAACCATAACAAGAAAGCAGTACCAGCAGTCATTATAAATGCTACTTCAAGTCTTTCAGCAACACCTACACCACTACCTAAGAATGCATATGCCATAGCATAACCTTGTATAAAAGCAAATACTATACCAAGATATCTTGTTATCTTATTTATCTTTTGACGACCAGCATGTCCTTGTTTAGCAAGATCTGTAAAATAAGGAACAATGTCCATTTGCAAAAGTTGCATAACAATTGATGCTGTAATGTATGGAGTAACACCTAAAGCAAATATTGAAAAATTACTTAAGGCTCCCCCACCCATAACATCCAAAAGTTCTAGAAAACCTAAACTTTTAGTTATTTCTTGTGTTCCAGGAACTTCAATTGTAGTTCCTATAACAAATAGTGTTAATACTGCAAGTGTAAAATACACTCTTTTTCTTATATCTTTATTTTTCTTTGTAAATAGTTGTTTAAGAGTTTTAAACACCTTAGATCACCTCAGCTTTACTACCTGATTGTTCAATCTTTTCTAAAGCGCTTTGAGTAAATCTATGTGCTTTGATTGTTATTTTTTTATTTAAAGTACCATTTCCTAATACTTTAATTCCAGAAAGTTGTTTTTTAATTATTCCTTTTTCTTTTAATAATTCTGGAGTAACTACATCTCCATCATTAAATAATTCATTAAGTTCTCCAACATTTATTGTTGCATAAACAGTTTTAAATCTAGCATTAGAGAAACCTCTTTTATGAAGTCTTCTAAATAATGGAGATTGTCCACCTTCAAATACTGGACTAATACTAGCACCACTTCTAGATTTTTGACCATTTTCACCACGACCACTTGTTTTTCCTAAACCACTTCCAGCACCACGTCCTACTCTTTTACGAGAATGAGTAGCACCTTCAAATTTCTTTAATTCATTAAGTTCCATTATCCTAAAATCTCCTCTACACTTTTTCCACGAGCTTCTGCAACTTCTTCAATAGTTTTCATTGATAAAAGTGCACTAATTGTAGCCCTTGCCATATTAATTTTAGTTCTTGAACCAAGTGATTTAGAAATAATATCGTGATATCCTGCGATTTCAAGAACCGCCCTAACAGCACTAC
>CAZVVV010000039.1:0-7404 GCA_964630725.1 uncultured Muribaculaceae bacterium | reverse complement strand
TACTAAATGAATTAGAAAAAGCAAATGATAATAATTTTGAAATTAAAGATTTCTTAATTGATAAATGTGTTTCTAATAAACAACTTGCAAGTGATAAAGTAATTGATTACATTATTTTACATAAGGATGTTGATAATCTATGAAATTAAAAATATTTATAATAAAAATTGGAATATTCTTTTTAAATATAATTTATTCCTTCTTTAAGTTATTTAAAACACAAAATAAGATAACTTTTATAAGTAGACAAAGCAATTCTATAACATTGGATTATAAAATTTTATCAAATAAAATAAATAAAGAAATGAATGATTATAAAACTGTAATACTTTGTAAAAAATTAGAAAATAAACTAAGTTATATATTTCATATGTTCAGGCAAATGTATCATATTGCTACATCAAAGATAGTTATTCTAGATTCTTATTGTATTGTTATAAGTGTTTTAAAGCATAAAAAAAGTTTAAAAATAATTCAAATATGGCATGCAGTTGGTTCTATGAAAAAGTTTGGCTATGCAATGATTGACAAAAAAGAAGGAACAAAAAAAGAAATAGCACAAGTTATGAAAATGCATAAAAATTATGACTATGTTTTAATATCTTCAATGAATTATGTTAAAGATTTCATCGAAGGATTTAATATTAGTAAGAATATTATCAAAGAAATACCTCTTCCAAGAGTTGATTTATTAGTTGATAAAGAATATAAAAACAAAAAACGTGAAGAACTATATAAAAAAATACCAGAATTAAAAGATAAAAAAAATATTTTATATTGTAGTACTTTTAGAAAAGAAGAAAATGATAATAAACATGTTTATGACTTAATAGATTGTATTGACTTTTCTAAATATAACTTACTTTATCAACCACATCCATTAAGTAAAGAAAAGTTTGATGATAAAAGAATAATAAAAAATTTTAATAGTACTTTTGATGCTCTTTTTGTTGCAGATTATGTAATATCTGATTATTCTAGTATAATATATGAAGCAGGATTACTTAATCTTCCTGTATACATTTATGCTTATGATTGGGATTTATATAAAACAAAAAGAGAGATTAACTATGATATAGAACATGATACTCCGACTATATTTACAAAAAATCCAAAAATTATTATAAATGCCATAGAAAATAATAACTTTGACTTTAAAAAATTTAAAAAATTTATAAATAAAAATGTTACTATTCCTAAAAATGGATGCTGTAATAGTACAGTAAAATTAATAAAAGAAATTGTAAATTACAAAGAAAAATAAGTAAGTCCTAAAACTTACTTATTATTTTTTTATTTCTTTATTTTTATCTAATATGTTTACTTTATCATTTTGTTTCTTTTTAGCATTTTCTAACTTTAAATACGAATTTTTAACTTTCAAATTATACTCTGTTAAATCTTTATTCCACCTTGAATAATTAGGATCATTTTTATGATTAGTTAGTTTATAATTATTATTTAGATATTCACCAATATAATTCGTCATTTTATTAGCGCCAAATATATTTGAATGAACTCCATCAATTGAATCAGTAGACCAATCATATCCTATATCTATAGTATTAAAATCAATAAATGGTCTATTTACACTTGAAGCATATTCTGAAACATATAAACTATTTTCATGATTCCACTTTTTCGAGTCAACAATTCCAACATACACAATATCAAATTCATATTCTTTTGCTAAATCTTCAATCTTATATAAATATTTTAATGTTTTTTCATTTATATCTTTTTTATTTTTAGTTTTACTCATGTATCCAGATGCAGAATCAGTAAAATTCTTCCAACGATCAGCATATACATAACCCTTAGTCAAAAACTTATATTCTTTAGTTAGTTTATCAAAATCACCATAATTTAAGTTTTTCCATCTATCGTGATATCTAAAAATCGGAAAAATATATGACAATGTTTCAAACTCATCTGAAACCATTTCCTTATCACTAAGAGCTTTTAACTTCGAATAACTAAAAGGCATATTATCAAGAGATTTTCTTCTATTACCTTCATTTTCAGTATCTTGATATAATAATGTAGCACAATCAATAAACACTACTTCAGGTTTTTGATACTCTAAAGCACTACTTAATGAATAATAAATATTCCATGCACGTGCAGATGCATTTCCCAAAGTATATGAAGTAATACCATATTTATCATATAATGTCATCGGAGTAATACCTCTATACATATTACTAGAACCCACAAATAAAACATCTAATGTATTTTCTTTTTCACTATAAAAACCTTTAGATATATGAGTTTGCCCTTCTTGTTTATCAATTTTCCAATATGGTGTAAATACTTTTGAAGTAAAACTTAATAGCAAAATAAATACACACATAAAAACTAAAAACTTAGTCAAATTTAAAATTGTTTGTTTCATAATAACCACCAATACTAATTATTCCTCTATCTTAAAATTCTTTAAACTACCATCATCACTAACAACTTTATTTATTGTTTCATTAGCACTTTCTAATATCTTATTACAATCATTAGCAAGCAACATTGCTTCATTAAACTTAGCAATAGCATCATTAAGAGGAACTCCCCCACTCTCTAATTCTTTAACAATACTTTCTAATTTTTCTAATTTTTCTTCAAAACTTAATTCTTTCATATGCTCTCCTTTATATTAATTACTTTAGATGTAATAACACCATCTACTAAGTCAGTAATAATTATATCATCATTATTTATATTATTTATACTAGTAATAACCCTATCCTTACTTTTAGTAATAGAATAACCCCTTTTAATAGTATTAATAGGATTTAAAGCATCCAATTTATTTAATATATTTATAAACCTATTATTTTTATCATTAAGATTCCTCTTAATATAAATATTTAATTTATCCACTAAATTATCCAATTTTTGAGACTTAATTTCATACATATTCTTAGGATTCTTTAATACATATGAATTAATAAGACTATTTAATTTACTCTTATTAATATCAATAATATTCTCTATAGACTTACTATTCCTTATTTCTAATTGCTTTATATAATTAATTAAATCAATTGTATTAGGAACAGACAACTCAGCAGCAGCAGTAGGAGTCGGAGCCCTTAAATCACTAACAAAATCACTAATAGTAAAATCAATCTCATGACCTACAGCACTAATAATTGGAATATTACTTTTAAAAATCGCATCAGCCACTACTTCTTCATTAAAAGCCCATAAATCTTCAATCGAACCACCACCACGTCCTAAAATAATAAGATCCAAATCATAATTATTTGCACACTCTAAATTTCTAACAATATCATCTTTAGCATTTTCACCTTGTACTAATGATGGAAATATATAAAGTTCTACTAATTTATACCTACGATTAATCGTAGTAATTATATCCCTAATCGCAGCACCAGTTGGAGCAGTAATAATACCAATTCTCTTAGGAAACTTAGGTATAGGCTTCTTATACCTATCATCAAAATAACCTTTATCCCCTAACTTTTTCTTTAATTTTTCAAACTCTAAATAAAGATTACCTACACCATCTTCAATCATTTCCTCAACATATATTTGATAATTACCACTTGCTTCATAACAACTAATTCTACCAACCACCAAAACCTTTGACCCATCAACAGGTTTAAAATTAATTCTTGAAGCATTACCCCTAAACATAACAGCAAGTATTCTTGAAGTTTCATCTTTAATAGTAAAATATAAATGACCAGATGAATGATTCTTAAAATTAGATATTTCACCCTTTAAATATACAACACTTAAATTAGAATCATTATCCATCTTATATTTAATATATTTATTAATCTGAGTAACAGTTAAATACTTATCATTCATTTTCTATTTCTCCATGAAAAACACTATCTAAAACAGCATTAACCATCTTAGTAACCTTATCATCAGAATACTTCTTAGCAAGCTCAACAGCTTCATTAATACAAACAATATTCGGAGTATCAGTATACATAAGTTCATATATTCCAAGTAATATAATAGCTTTATCCACTTTACCTAATCTATCAATAGTCCAATCCTTTAAATACTTATTAGCAAGACTAACCAATTCATCATTATTAGACATTATTCCTTTAACAACACTATTTACAAAATCATTCGATTCTTCAAGCTGTTCCTTAATCAAACTATCTATATCATATGAAATATTACCATTCTCATAAATATATACTTGATATAAAACTTTAACAATAATTTCCCTTAATTCACTACGATTTTTCATAAAACTTCCTCCACGTATAATTATATATAAAAAAAAGAATAAAGTAAATAATAAACACAAAAAAACCAGGGCTACACTAAACGAAAAACCTGTTTAATTACAGGTGGGCATCATAGATTATTCTTCAGGATCTTTATCAACGATAAATATTCAACACCGAATAATATTTTGACTCCCTTATCGTTACTTGTACGGTTTTTACAATTTTGTATCCTCTGGTAATATTAATATATCATAATAATGGTAAGAAGTAAATATCAAAGAAAAAACTTTACACAGTTATGTAAAGTTAATACTCATCCATAAATGAAACCTTTTTATCTCTAGTTTTATACCCTAAAATAGCATCTAAATTAACATTAGAACTACTCCTTAAGATATGTATATCCACATTCTTATCAATCTTTCTTAAACTATTTATTAATTCTTTTATCTCATGTCTTTTACCTATTTGCTTCTTAGTAATTGTACAAGCACAATCTAAAAAAGATAATTCACAATAATTCTTCCAAGATATAATATCACTTTCTTTAACATAATAAAGCGGTCTAATAAGTTCCATATCAGAAAAATTAGTACTCTTTAATTTAGGCATCATTGCTTTATATTCACCAGCATAAATAATATTAAGTAAAATAGTTTCAATAGCATCATCAAAATGATGACCAAGTGCTATTTTATTACACCCTAATTCCTTAGCTTTTGCATATAAAAAACCTCTTCTTTTTCTTGCACATAAATAACACATAGATGTAGAATCTTTTATATCATTAAATATATTACTATCATATATAGTAGCCTCTATCTCTAATTTATTTAAATTTTCTTTAATTAAATCTAAATTCTTCTTTTCATAACCTGGATTCATTACAATAAACACCAAATCAAAATTATACTTACTATGTCTTTTTAATTCCTGCATACATTTTGCAAGAAGAAAAGAGTCCTTCCCCCCAGATATACAAACAGCAATCTTATCACCATCTTCAACCATTTCAAACTCTTTTACCCCATGCAAAAATCTTCCATATATTTTACTTTTATACTTTTTAATTATACTTCTTTCAATATCTTTAACATCCATTATTTATCACAATCACAATCATCACAATTACATTCATGATCATGAGAACATCCACATTCACATTCACATTCTTCTTCATTACTTAAAAAATCACATATATAATTAATAATCATCTCATTAGCAACTTGTTCTTCTTCTTTTGTTTCCATATTTCTAACAGTTAAATAATTTTCTTCTAATTCTTTTTCACCAATTATAATAGCAAACTTAGCATTTAATCTTTCAGCTTGTTTAAAATTAGACTTAATACTACGATTTAAAAAATCAATATCAGATTTTATACCAAGCATTCTAAAAGCATTAAGTAATGCAAATGAAAATTCTTTTTGTTCATCACCCATAGGCATAATATAACAATCAATACAATCATCATCAATTAAAGAAATACCTTCAAATTCAAGAGCAGTAAGCAGACGTTCTATTCCAATAGCAAAACCTACTCCTGGAGTATCTGGTCCTCCAAGTGTTTTAGCTAAATTATCATATCTTCCTCCACCACACATAACATTTTGACTACCAAATCCTTCAACAGAAGCTTCTATTTCAAACACAGTATGAGTATAATAATCTAACCCTCTTACTATACTTGTATCAAGATTATATTCTATTCCTAAAGCATCAAGATATTTTAATACCTTTTCAAAATGTTCTTTACTAGATTCATTTAAATAATCAATAGTCTTCGGAACATTCTTTAACACCTCACTATCCCCATCTATTTTACAATCAAGTATTCTAAGAGGATTCTTTTCATACCTTTTCTTACAATCATCACACAAATCATTAATATAAGGCTTTAAATAATCAAGTAAAGCATTACGATAAAGTTCACGAGATTCATTATCCCCAAGAGTATTAATATTTACTTTTATTCCTTTAAGTCCTAACATATTAAACAATGTAACTGCTACACTAATTACTTCAGCATCTAACATTGGATCATTACTTCCTAATGCTTCAATACCAAATTGTTGAAATTCTCTATATCTTCCTGATTGAGGTCTTTCATAACGATACATAGGTCCAAAATACCAAAACTTTTTAGGTATACTTGCATCATTTGACATTTTATTTTCAATATAACTTCTTATAACACCTGCTGTACCTTCTGGACGAAGTGTCATATTACGATCACCACGATCAACAAAATCATACGTTTCTTTTGTTACTATATCAGTAGTATCCCCAACACCTCTGTGAAATAATTCACTTGATTCAAAAAGTGGCGTTTTAATATATTCATAATTAAACTTATCCATTAATTCTTCAATAAAATTTCTTAATATTACAGTTTCCTTTCCTTTTCTTCCATATAAATCATATGTTCCTTTTGGTTTAGTTATCATTTTATCACTCCTTATAATATATATTACAATATTTTTTATAAAATATAAAGCAAGATTTTAATTTTCTTGCTTAATTTCTTTTTTTATTAACCTTTGATACTCTTCTTCATAATCATAAGTATTAGATAAATACTGTTCATTATTTTCTACAGTTATTAATGTATTAAACAATCCAAGAGCAGTAATAAAAGTACTTTTATAACCCCATAATGATGGATTAGCATAATTTTTTCCTTTAATCTTTTTACTTACTTCAAAAAAACCTTTAAGAATATAAGACAATTTATTATCATTACTAATATCAAGCTCTAAAAGCCTATCTTCAACAGATGAAATAAAAGTAATTAATGGATATTTCTTATCCTCACCATAAATACTATGAAACGTTTCTTCTGAGTATACAACAGGTTTAACATTTTGATGATATACCAAGTAATTAATATTTCCCATCATATCTTTTTGCTTTTCTGCATATAAAAACTCTAAATCATTTCTATTTATAATCATTTTCTTTATAGTTGACATATCATCATCCCCCAAGATGTAAATATTATATAATAAAAGTACTTAAAAGTAAAGAAATATCAAACAACTTATGTGATTTTAATAAAAATATCAACAAAAAACAATTCCATTTCTAGAATTGATATTTATTAGTAAATCGAACCTAAGTTCAACAAAATTCTTTAATGGTGCGAATACGGAGCAGGTCTATCAACTTTTAGTTTAAAAGATGATATTAT
>CAZVVV010000038.1:0-7681 GCA_964630725.1 uncultured Muribaculaceae bacterium | reverse complement strand
TTAAGAGTATTAAAAAATTAATAAATGATAATGTTTCTTTGAGTGATATAGTTATTCTTTATAGGACTAATGCTCAATCTCGTGTTTTTGAGTCAGAGTTTTTGAAGGCAAATATTCCTTTTAGAATAGTGGGTTCTTTTTACTTTTATAGTAGAAAGGAAATTAAAGATTTACTTGCTTATCTTAGACTTATTCATAATCATAATGATGATATTAGTTTGCTTAGGGTTATTAATACTCCGAAAAGGGGTATAGGGCTTAAGAGTATTGCTAATTTAGAAGAGGTTGCTAGTCTTAATAATTGTAGTTTGTTTGATGCAATTAGTTCTTCAAAGGAATTAGAGTTTAAGAATATGATTTTAGAGCTTACTAAGGCTAAGGATGAGATGTCTCTTACTGATTTTGTTGAACTTGTTTTAGATAAGAGTGGTCTTAGGTCTTCTTTGAAGGAAGAAGGGTCTTTGGAGGCTGATATAAGGCTTGAAAATCTTGAAGAGTTTAAGTCTGTTACTAAGACTTTTGAAGAAAAGAGTGGTATAATATCTTTAGAGGACTTTTTACTTGAAGTAAGTCTTGTTAGTGATATTGAGGAATATAAAGATGATCCAAATAGGATTACTTTAATGACTGTTCATTCTGTTAAGGGATTGGAGTTTGATTATGTCTTTTTAGTGGGTATGGAGGAAGGGTTGTTTCCTCATAAGAATTCTTTTTCTAAAGAGGATCAGGAAGAAGAAAGAAGGCTTATGTATGTAGCGGTTACTCGTGCTAAAAAGAAGCTTTATATTACTTGGGCTAGTAAAAGAAGAATATATGGGGTGGATCAGCTTGGAATAAAGAGTAGATTTATTAATGAGATAGATAGTGATTTATTAGAGGTTGAACGTAGTGATAAAGTAAATATTGTTAAGAAAGAAAATAAAATGTATGATAATGATCAAGAGTTTACTTATGGAGATAAAATAGAGCATGAAGTTTATGGTAATGGTGTTGTTATTGAAGTTTCTAAATCAATTATAACTGTAGCATTTAAGAATGGTATAGGTATTAAAAAGTTGCTTAAGAATCATAAGAGTATTAGGAGGGTGAAATAAATGAAAAAAACGCTTGTTATTATGGCTGCTGGTATGGGGTCAAGATATGGAGGATTAAAACAGATTGAGAGTTTTGGTCCGAATGGTGAACTTATTACTGATTATTCTATTTATGATGCTAAAAGGGTAGGATTTGATAAAGTAGTGTTTATAATAAAAGAAGAAAATTATGAGTTATTTAAGGAAAAGATTGGGGATAGGGTATCTAAATATATTAAAGTAGAGTATGCTTTTCAAAAGCTTGATGATGTTTTAGAGGGATATAGTATTCCTAGTGATAGGGTTAAACCTCTTGGTACTGCTCATGCTATATATTCTGCTAGAGATTTAATTGATACAGATTTTGCTGTTATTAATGCTGATGATTTTTATGGGTATGATGCTTTTAGAGTGCTTAGTGAATCTCTTGATAAGGCTTCTTATAATGAGTATGTAATGGTTGCTTATAAGGTATGTAATACTATGACTCTTAATGGTAGTGTTAAAAGAGGTGTATGTAAGGTAGAGGATGGATACTTAAAGGGTATTGATGAGTCTGTTATTGAGTTAGTGGATGATAAGATTCGTAAGACTAGTATGATAACTGGGGATGTTTCTATTATTGATAGGGATACTTTGGTTTCTATGAATTTATTTGGTTTTAAGAAGGATTTTATTAATTATATAGTAAGTGATTTTAAAGATTTTCTTGATAATAGTGATTTATCTTCTGATGAGTTCTTTTTACCTAGTGTTGTATTTAATTGTATTAGAAGAGGGGATTGTAAGGTAAAGGTTTATTCTACTGATGAAAGAACTTATGGTGTTACTTATAAAGAAGATAAGGATGATGTAGTAAAAGGAATAGAAAGTAAGATAAATGATGGAATTTATCCTAAAAAATTGTGGAATTAGTATTGTATTTTAATAAAATTATTGATATAATTTATTTAGGAATCAAATTTAGTGTATAAAAAGTATACTAAAAAAAGGGTACTATTTGATCCGTTAGTATTCTTTGTTCCTAGTTTAGAAAGTATTTTTTAATAATCAATGTTACTTTCTAATAATCTTTTTGCATTAATAAAAAATTGGTAACAATAAAATTACAAAGAATGCATTTGGCTGTACATAATTAAAATCTTTATGTTTGATTATTAGTGCCTTGTTACTTATATTTTTTGATACTGACTTGTATTTAGTCAGTATTTTTTTATTTACTTTTTGTTTATTATTTTATAAAATATATTTGAGGTGGTATTGTGTCTAATAAGAGATTAGATTATTTAGATTGGGATACTTATTTTATGGCTGTTGCTAAGCTTAGTGCTAAAAGAAGTAAAGATCCTTCGACTCAAGTTGGTGCTTGTATAGTTAGTGAAGATAATAGAATATTATCGATTGGTTATAATGGTACTCCCAATGGGTTTGATGATGATATTTTTCCATGGGATAGGGAGGGTCATCCTCTTGAAACTAAGTATTTGTATGTAGTTCATGCTGAAAGGAATGCTATTCTTAATTATAGGGGTAATCGTAAGGATTTTGTTAATGCTAAGATTTATGTTGATTTATTTCCTTGTAATGAGTGTGCTAAGGAGATAATTCAATCTGGTATTAAGGAGGTTATATATTTATCTGATAAGTATAGTGCTACTGATGAGGTTATTGCTTCTAAAAGGCTTTTTGATGCTTGTGGTGTTATTTATAGAGCGTTTGATGAAGATAAAAGGAATGAAATTGTTTTAAGTTTAAAATAGTTTTTTTCTTTTTTTTGTTTAAACAAACAAATGTACTTTTTGCCTTGACTTTGATTTTTATTTCTGCTATATTTAAATTACTGGAGGTGTTATCATGGTAGCGGATGTTTTAGTAGAACTTTCTCATGTTTTTATTGATAAGACTTTTACTTATAAGGTTTCTTTTCCTATTAAGGTTGGTGTAAGGGTAGAGGTTCCTTTTGGTAAGCAAGTTTTAGAGGGATTTGTTCTTAGGGTTTATTCTGATCCTTTAGATATGGATCTTAAGTCTATTATTAGGGTTATTGATGATGAACCTGTTTTGAATGAAGAGTTATTATTGCTTGGTAAATATATAAAGGATGAAACTCTTTGTAGTTTGATGTCTGCTTATCAATGTATGTTGCCTCTTGCTTATAAGGCTAAGAAGAAGGGTTATGTTTCTTTGAAGAAAGATAAATATATTAAGCTTAGTGATGTTGATTTATCTAATTATAAGTTTAATAGTGTTCAACAAAAGATTATTGATATATTGCTTAAAGATTCTATTGTGCTTAAAAAGAATTTGGATATGATTTCTTCGAGTAGTGTTAAGACTCTTATTAATAAAGGGGTTATTGTTTTAGTAGAGCGTGAGGTTTATAGATTGACTCATGATGATGTTGATAAGGTTTCTTTTAGTTTGAATGATGATCAAATGAAAGTTTTATCTAGTGTTTTACTTGATAGTTATAATACTTATTTGCTTTATGGTGTTACTGGTAGTGGTAAGACTAATGTTTATATGAAACTTATTGAACGTGTTTTGAATGAAGGTAAGTGTGCTATTGTTCTTGTTCCTGAGATTTCTCTTACTCCTCAGATTATTAAGAGGTTTACTTCTTGTTTTTCTAATGTTGCTGTTTTACATAGTGGGCTTTCTGATGGGGAGAAGTATGATGAGTATCGTAAGATTCGTGAAGGGAAGGTTAATATAGTTATTGGTGCTAGAAGTGCTATTTTTGCACCATTTTCTAGGATTGGGGTTATTATTGTTGATGAGGAGCATTCTAGTACTTATAAGCAGGATAATAATCCTAGGTATAGTGCTATTGATATAGCTAAATATAGGGCTAAGTATCATAATTGTCCTTTGATTTTAGGTTCTGCTACTCCTTCTTTAGAGAGTTTTGCTAGGGCGGAAAAGGGTGTTTATAAATTGCTTACTTTAAAGAATAGATATAATTTAAATATGCCTACTGTTGATATTATTGATATGAATAAGGAGTTTAAGAAGTCTAATGGATATTTTTCAGAAAGGCTTATTTCTGAGATTCAGTCTAGGATTGATAGGAATGAACAAGTAATACTTTTTCTTAATAAGAGGGGTTATTCTTCAATAGTTAGTTGTCCTAGTTGTGGTGAGGTTAAGAAGTGTCCGAATTGTGATATATCTTTAACTTATCATAAGAGTTCTAATATGCTTAGATGTCATTATTGTGGATATGCTGAGAGAAAGAGTGATGAGTGTTTAAATTGTCATGTTTTATATAGAAATATGGGTATGGGTACTGAAAAGGTTGTTATGGAGCTTGAGCCTTTGATTAGTGGTGCTAAAATTGTTAGAATGGATGTTGATACTACTACTGGGAAGAATTCTCATAAAAAGATAATAGAGTCGTTTGCTAGAGGGGATTATAATATTTTGGTTGGTACGCAGATGATTGCTAAGGGTCTTGATTTTCCTAATGTTACTTTGGTTGGGGTTATTAATGCTGATATTAGTCTTAATTTTCCAGACTATAGGAGTAGTGAGAATACTTTTGAGCTTTTGAATCAAGTGTCAGGAAGGAGTGGACGTGGTGATAAGCATGGTCTTGTTTTGATTCAGACTTTTAATCCTGATCATTATGCTATTTTATATACTAAGAGTAATGATTATATTGGTTTTTATAATGAAGAGATGAAGATTAGGAATAAGCTTGGATATCCTCCATATTTTTATATATGTTTAATTAGGGTTATTTCTTCTGATTATGATATTTCTAGTAAGGTTAGTATTAAACTTAGTTCTTTTATGAGAAAGAATAATGGTTGTATTGTACTTGGACCTTCGATGTGTAATATGTTTAAGGTTAATAATAAGTATCATTTTCAAATAATACTTAAGTATAAAGATAAGAGTAAGATTGTTTCTGATTTAGAAAAGATTAATGAGCATTATTTTAATGATAAGAGTGTTAAAGTGGAGATTGATTTTAATCCTATGAGGTTGTAGTTTTATTTAATTTTTATTATAATGTTTTAGGAGGTATATTATGTATTCTTATATGATTGGTAAAGTGACTTTACAAGAGTCTGTTTATATTACTTTAGAGGTTAATAATATTGGTTATAAAATATATGTTGCTAATCCTTATTCTTTTATGATTGGTGAAGAAACAAAAGTGTTTTTATATCAACAAATTAAGGAGGATGAACATAGTTTATTTGGTTTTAAATCTGATTCAGAAAGAGAACTTTTTTTAAAGCTTATAAGTGTTAAGGGTGTAGGTCCAAAGATTGCTCTTCCTATGTTTGCTACTGGTAGTATTAATGGAATAATGGATGCTATTGAAAGGGAGAATGTTTTATATTTAACTAAGTTTCCTAAGGTTGGTGAACGTGTTGCTAAGCAGATAATACTTGATTTAAAAGGTAAACTTGGTACTTATAGTTCTGATGTTTGTGATACTAAGGAAGAGTTAATTGAGGTTCTTAAAGGGCTTGGTTATAAGGAAAAGGATTATAAGGGAATAATTAATAAAGTTTCTAGTGATAAGAGTATTGAGGAACAAGTGAAAGAGGCTTTGAAGTTATTGCTTAAATAAGGAGGTATATTATGGCAAAGATGCATTTTAAACATGCCACTATGAATTCTGGTAAGAGTATTGATTTAATAAGGACTGCTCATAATTATGAGGAGAATGGTTATAAGGTTCTTGTTATTAAACCTGCGGTTGATAATAAGGGTGGAGATTGTATTTCTTCAAGAATAGGATTAGAGAGAAAGGTTGATTATTTAGTTTTATATTCTGATAGTATTTTAGATATATTGAAAGATAAGCTTAATGATATTAGTTGTATTTTAGTGGATGAGGCACAGTTTTTATCTATTAATCAAGTTGATGAGTTGTTTTTAATATCTAAGGCTTGTGATATACCTGTGATATGTTATGGACTTCGTATTAATTTTAAGATGGAATCTTTTGCGGGTAGTAAAAGGCTTCTTGAAATTGCTGATGTTTTAGAAGAACTTACTACTTTATGTCCATGTGGTAAGATTGCTAGATATGTTGGTAGAAGAGTTGGTGATAGTTTTGTTACTGATGGAGAGGAAATAGTTATTGATGGAACGTTTAATATTGAGTATGTTCCTCTTTGTGGTAATTGTTATTTAGAAAAGGTTAAAAAAGTTGATTTAAATGGTGTTGCTAAAATGTTAAGGAGGTAGTTTTATGGATGATTTTGAAAAGAGTATAAGGCCTAAACTTATTGATGATTATATTGGTCAATCTGAAGTGAAGGAGAATATGAAAGTGTTTATTGAGGCTGCTAAAATGAGAGGGGAAGCTCTTGATCATGTGCTTTTATATGGCCCTCCAGGACTTGGTAAGACTACTATGGCGTATATTATTGCTAATGAGTTGGGAGTTAATATTAAGACTGCTTCTGGTCCTTCGATTGAGAAAAGTGGTGATCTTGCAGCGATACTTTCTACTTTGGAACCTGGTGATGTTTTATTTATTGATGAAATTCATAGAATGCCTAGGTTTATTGAGGAAATACTTTATCCTGCGATGGAGGATTTTACTCTTGATATAATTATTGGTACTGATGGGCAAACTAGAAATATTAAGATTGATTTGCCTCCGTTTACTTTGGTTGGTGCGACTACTCGTGCTGGGGATCTTACTTCTCCTCTTCGTGATAGGTTTGGTATAGTTAATAAGCTTCAATATTATTCAGTTGAAGAACTTACTGATATTGTTAAAAGAACTAGTGAAGTACTTGATATGGTTATTACTGATGATGCGGCTTATGTTCTTGCGACTCGTAGTAGGGGTACTCCAAGAATTGCTAATAATTTATTTAAAAGAGTTAGGGATTTTGCTTTAGTTGATGGTATGGATTATATTGATGTTGATGTTACAAATAAAGCTCTTGATAGATTAAAGATTGATGCTAAAGGACTCGATGAAACTGATAAAGAAATTCTTATTACTATAATGGAAAAGTTTAATGGTGGACCAGTTGGTATTGATTCTTTGGCTACAGCGATTGGAGAAGAAGTTACTACTATTGAAGATATGTATGAACCTTATTTAATACAGATTGGTTATATAAAAAGAACTTCTCGTGGTAGAATTGTTACTGAGGAATGTAAGAAATATTTTAATAATGAATAGTTTTTTTGATAATATTTATTATGATAGTTCCTTAGTTTACATTTTAAGTGTAAAGCAAATGATGTTTTTATGCAATCTAAGCGCAATTTGAGGAAAGTTGTTTTTGTTCATTGTTTTTACCCTTTTTTTATGATATGTTTATTTTGAAAATAAGTTATGTTTTCAAATAGGAGAGAGTGTAAAATAGGAGGAGATTATGAAATTAATTAAAGGAATATTTTTATTATTTATTATTAGTTTATTTTTTTCTTTGTCTGGTGCAAAAGCTGAGGTTTTTGTTGGAATGAATGGCGTCGAAGTTCCTTCATTAAGCAGAACTTACACTTCGTCTGCATATGAAAAGACTAAAAGCGGACCAAAGCAATATTTAGAAACGGTGGCAATGGATGCTGCTGTTAAAGCTAGGACTTATGCAACACTTGCTCCTGCTGGATATAGTTCA
>CAZVVV010000037.1:0-7921 GCA_964630725.1 uncultured Muribaculaceae bacterium | reverse complement strand
TAAAGTTTTAGAAAAATATCCAAAAAACTTGACAAACTGTAAAAAAAATAGTATCCTTTTAGAGAACTTATTAATTTTGAGGTGAATTAAAAATGAATAATAACAAACCAATCCTTTTAACAAAAGAAGGATATGAAGAAATAAAAGAAGAATTAAATGATTTGATAAATGTTAAAAGACCTGCGAATATTGAAGCAATAAAAGAAGCAAGAGCACTTGGAGACCTTTCTGAAAATGCAGACTATGATGCTGCTAGAAATGAACAAGCTGAAATAGAAGCAAAAATTAAAAAATTAGAAACTATTTTAGAAAATGTTCAAATAATTGAAACAGTAAGTACTGACGAAGTAGGAGTAGGAACAACTGTAAAAATAGCTTATATTGATGATGAAGACGATGTTGATCAATACAAAATCGTTGGATCTCAAGAAGCAGACCCATTTGAAAGCAAAATATCAAATGAATCTCCAATCGCAATAGCCCTAATGGGACACAAAGTTGGAGACATCGTTTCAGTAGAAAGTCCAAATGGAAGTTACGAAGTAAAAGTAATAGAAATTAACTAAAAACAGATGAAATTCATCTGTTTTTTTTGTATAATATTATGTGGTGAGCAGTATGAAAAGATGTGAAGTAGATAAAAATAAACTTTCTCCAATGATGTTACAATATTTAAGCATAAAAGAACAAAACGAAGATGCAATCATCTTTTTTAGACTTGGGGATTTTTATGAAATGTTTTTCGAAGATGCAGAATTAGTATCTCGTCTTTTAGAATTAACCTTAACAGGAAAAAATTGTGGTTTAGAAGAAAGAGTACCAATGTGTGGTATACCATACCATGCTTATTTAACATACTTAGAAAAACTAGTTAATTTAGGATATAAAGTAGCAATATGTGAGCAATTAACACCACCTGATAAAAAAGGAGTAGTAGAGCGAGGAGTAGTTCAAATAGTAACCAAAGGTACTCTTATGGAATCATCTGCATTAGATGAAAAAACTAATAACTATATAGGAAGTATCTATGACTATAATCATTGCTATGCTATAAGCTATGCTGATATATCAACCGGAGTTATGTACTCAATTCTAATAGACCATGATGAAGAAAAAATAATTAATGAGATAATAAGAATAGATATAAAAGAATTAATTGTAAATGATAAAATAAATCGTAAAATACTAAATACATTAAGAGAAAAATATAATATCTTAATAACTATAAGCAACAATCTTCTTGAAGAACAATATGAACATACATATGATGATATCAAAGATATTAGAATTATAAACTCTATAAAACATTTACTATATTATCTTCAAGAAATGAAAAAAGGAAACTTAAATCATCTTCAAAAAAGTATTATTATAGATAAAAATGATACATTAGAAATAGATATTCATTCTAAAACAAACCTTGAATTAGTACAAACACTAAGACAAAAAGAAAGAACATATTCACTTTTATGGATGCTTGATAAAACAAAAACAGCAATGGGTTCTAGACTACTTAAAAAATGGATAGAAAATCCTTTAGTAAATAAACAAAAAATAGAAAAAAGATATGAACTAATATCAACATTACTTACAGAATTTATTTTAAAAGAAGAACTAAGAGATTTATTAAACAATGTTTATGACTTAGAAAGACTATCTGGAAGAATAGCATATGGTAATTTAAATGCTAGAGATTTAATCCAATTAAAAAACTCAATTAAAACATTTCCAGAAATAAAAAAAATATTAAAAGAAATAAACTATGAAGATACATTTGATACTCTTGAACAATTAAAAGACTTATTAGAAAAATCAATAAATGAAGATGCACCAATAACTATAAAAGAAGGAAATATTATAAAACCAGGTTATAATGAAGAACTAGATAATCTAAAAAGCCTTTCAAGCGGAGGAAAAGATTTTATTCTAAAACTTGAACAACAAGAAAAAGAACGTACAGGTATTAAAAACCTAAAAGTAGGATTTAATAAAGTATTTGGTTACTACATTGAAGTATCAAAATCAAATATAAATCAAATAAAAGAAGAATATGGATATGTAAGAAAACAAACACTTACAACTGGAGAAAGATATATAACTAGAGAACTAAAAGAAAAAGAAGATATAATACTAAACTCTGAAGAAAAAAGTATAGCTATGGAATATAAACTATTCATAGAAATAAGAGATGAAGTAAGAAAATATATTACAAAAATACAACAAGCAGCAAAAGTAATAAGTGAAATAGATGTTTTAGTATCACTTGCTAATGTTGCAGAACAAAATAACTTTACCAAACCAACTCTAACAGAACAAAGAAACGTTTATATAAAAGAAGCAAGACATCCAGTTGTTGAAGTAGTATCAAAAAAAGAATATGTTCCAAATGATATAATAATGGATGAAAAAACCAATATTCTCTTAATAACAGGACCAAATATGAGTGGTAAATCTACTTACATGAGAATGTTTGCAATAATAGTAATAATGGCTCAAATAGGATCTTTTGTACCCGCTAAAGAAGCAAAACTACCAATATTTGATAAAATATTTACAAGAATTGGAGCAAGTGATGACTTAGTAAGTGGAGAATCAACATTCATGGTAGAAATGAAAGAAGCCAATAACGCAGTATCAAATGCTACAAAAAATAGCTTAATACTATTTGATGAACTAGGAAGAGGAACAGCAACATACGATGGAATGAGCCTTGCCCAAGCAATACTTGAATACATTCATGATCATGTAAAAGCAAAAACACTATTCTCAACCCATTACCATGAACTAACAACTCTTGATAAAAAACTAAGAAATCTAAAAAATGTTCATGTAAGTGCCATCGAAGAACAAGGCTCAATAACATTCTTACATAAAATAAAACAAGGACCAGTTGATAAAAGTTATGGTATACATGTTGCATCATTAGTAAACCTTCCAGATGAAATAATAACAAGAGCAAAAGAAATACTAGATGTATATGAAAATAAAAAACCTAAAAAAGAAATATATGAACAAACAACATTCAACTTAGATTTTAACCCCCCAGAAGAATCTAAAATAGAAAAAAGATTAAAAGAAATAAACCCTCTAGAAATAACACCACTCGAAGCCTTAAACATTCTAGATGAATTAAAAAAAGAATTAAAAGAAAAGTAGGTGATAAAATGGGAACACTATACGTTGTAGCGACCCCAATAGGTAATTTAAATGATATGACTAATAGAGCAATAGAAACACTAAAAAATGTAGATATTATTCTATGCGAAGACACAAGACATAGTCTAAAATTATTAAATCATTATGAAATAAAAAACAAATTAATTTCATATCATAAATTCAATGAAAAAGAAAGAACACAAAGTATAATAAACTATCTAAAAGAAGGAAAACAAATAGCATTAATAACAGACGCAGGAACACCATGCATATCAGATCCAGGCTACATTCTAATTAAAGAAACACGACTAAATAATATAAACATTATTCCAATCGGAGGCATATCAGCATTAATAACAGCATTATCAGTAAGTGGATTAAAATCTGATAACTTTACCTTCTACGGATTCTTTCCAAGAGAACAAAAAGACAAAAAAGAACTAATTAAAAACATAAAAGATAGTAATATAAACACCTTTATCTTCTATGAAAGTCCTAATCGCATTATAAAAACATTAGAATACTTAGAACAAGAATTAGAAAATATTAATATAAGTGTATCAAGTGACTTAACTAAACTACATGAAAAAAACTACTATGGACAAATAAATAAAGTAATAAAAGAACTAAAAGAAAATGAAAATGCAACAAAAGGAGAATACACATTCATAATAGAAACAAAAAATACACCAAAAGAAGAAATAAATCTTTCAATCGAAGCCCAATTAATAGACATAATAGTAAAAGAAAAAACATCACTAAAAGAAGCAATAAATATTCTAAATGAAAAAACAAATTATAAAAAGAAAGACATTTATAATGCTAGTCTAAACCTAAAAGATATGAAATAGCCATATCTTTTTATTTACTTTTTTTAATAAAAGTAGTATAATAAGCCTCAATTAACGGGGGTAGTAAAATGAACAATAAAATATCAGAATACGTAATGCAAATATTCTTAACAATAATCATCTTAATAACATCAACATTCATCTGGATAGAAAACCAAGATAAAAAAATAGACTTTATAACATTAGAAAGTGAAATCTATATTGAAGAATTATCAAATCCAATTACTTTATCAAATGTATATCCTACAAAAGATGAAGATGGTATTAAAGAACAAGGATATACCTTTCAAGTAATAAATAATTCAAATAAAGAAGAAATAACATTCTATTTACAAAACACACTAGAAGAACAAGAAAACAGTCTAAACTATAAATACATAAGATACCAAGTAACCAAAAACAACAAAATAATAGTAAAACCTACTAATATAAAAGAAAATGGTATTCTATTTACTGATAACAATACTAATAAAAGTACATACGAAATAAAAATGTGGATAGATTATAACTCAGACAATAACGTATATGGTAAAAACTTTTCAACAAAATTAGCGCTTTTATAGTGCTATTTTTTTTATTTTGATTTATAATTTAATTAGGTGGTAACATGCAAGAAGCAAAGCAAATATTTAAAAAAAATAAATACAATAACGAAGTACTAAGAAAAAACTACATCGAAGCAATGAAAGATAAAAAAGTAATAGAACTAAGAAAAAGAATAAACATAACTGATGAAATACTAGAAAAACATGTTCCTAATCTAATAGACTCAGCAATACAGTTTGATAATTGTCTAAATTGTAAAGGACTACAAAACTGTAAAAACGAAATACAAGGATACTGCTATTATCCAAAAGAAGAAAACAATACTATAACTTTTTCATATGTAGCATGTAAATATAAAAATAATGAACTAAAAAAAGATAAATACAAAGAAAACATTGACTTATATAATGTCCCATCATCAATAAAAAATGCTTGCATGAAAAACTTATATACAGATGATAAATCACGTATTGAACCAATTAAATATATTAATAATTATTATAATACATATAATACCAATAGACAAAAAGGACTATACCTATATGGAAACTTTGGAAGTGGAAAAACATACATAATCGCAGCACTTTTAAATGAATTTGCTAAAAAAGATATAAAATCTGCAATCATATACTTTCCAGAATTTCTAAGAACGCTAAAAGAATCATTCTCAAACGATGAAAATATATCATATAGCGAAAAATATGAATACATAAAAAAAATACCAATTCTTTTAATTGATGACATCGGAGCAGAAAATGTAACATCATGGGGAAGAGATGAAATACTAGGAACAATCCTTCAATATCGTATGGATGAAAACCTTCCAACATTTTTTACATCAAATCTATCACTCGAAGAACTAGAATCTCATCTTAGTAATACCAATAAAGCAGTAGACAAAGTAAAAGCAAGAAGAATAATTGAAAGAATAAAATACTTATCAATAGAAATGAAAATGATCGGAGTAAATCGCAGATGAAAAATATACTAGGTAAATACAAAAAATTAACAGAATCAAAATCATTAAAAGAATATAAAGAAAAACTAAAAATAAAAGATGATATAACTCTATATGAACACTTAATGCAACTACTAAGAAATATAATAAACTATGTATCTGATGATATAATTCCAGAAAAAGCATACTTTGGAATCTATAAACTTTTAAGTTATTTAGATGAAACAGTAGAAAATATAAATTCAAAAGACCAAATAAACACTATCAAAATCTATTACTTAATGGAAGAAACAGTATCAAAAATAAAAGCAATAGATAAATCAAAAAGAAACTCAAATGAAAAAATAGTAATTTATAAAGAAATAGCAAATAGATTAGAAAACCTAGAACTAAATATTGACTACAATAAAGAAAATATTAATAAAACAAGTCTTAATAACTATAATATCATAAGACATCTACTAATAGAAATAAAAGATCTAACAAGTAGTGAAAAAATAATAAAAGAAAATGGTTATTTAATTAATGCTTATAATAATGAAAATGAAAATATTATAAATACATTAGTAGATCAATATATAAAAGAACTAATTAATTATATGAATCAAGATATAAATTATAATCTATGTTATTATGAAGCAGTAATAAGTACTATATTTGAAAATAAAAAAATAAGAATAGATAAACAAATAATAAAACAAAATATTAATAAATGTATTCAGTTATTAGAGGAACATAAGAATATAGAACATAGAAAAAGAATAAAAATGTTTCAATGGATTAATCACTTAATAAACATTTTAGATGATAGAAACTATAAACCTGGTATGAGTACAATAAATAACCTATATAACATCAATACATCATTTGAATATGCTATAATCGAAGAAGGTAAACTTTATTATCAATTAGGACAAGATAAATACTTAAATTCATACAACCAAGACTTTATTATTTCAATAGATGATGCTGATAACTATAATAGAGATGATGCATTTTCAATATCAAAAGAAAATGATAAATATAAATTGAAAATATACATTTCAGATCCAAATAGTCTATATGAAATGAGTACTTTAACTATGCAAGAAGCAAGAAAAAGATCACAAAGCATATATTTACCTGATAAAACATTAGAAATGTTTCCAGAACAAACAATAAAAAATATCTTATCATTAGATGCAGGTAAAAGACGTCTTGCTAGAATATATAACTATACATTATCAGAAACTGGCGAAGTACTAGACTTTAGTATAGAAAAAAAACCTATAATAGTAAAAAGAAACCTATCATATCAAGGAGTAAATGAATCATCATATAAACAAAGTGAAATAACAAGAACAATTAATATGTTAAAAGAATTAAAAGATATAATATCAAATAATTATAGTGTTCCAGATGAAGTAAATAGTGAAAGTCTAATCGAAGTATTAATGATGTTTAATAATATAAACGTTGCTAAATACTTTAAAGAACATAATCTACCATTACCATATAGATACTTTGAATATAAAGGAGAAAATAACTTTGAACACTTTAATCAAACAGATGAAAATACTAAAAAAATAATTAAAATAATTAAATCAATAAATAATACAGCATACTTTTCATCTAAACCAATGCACCATGATGCAATAAAAACAGATCATTATTGCTATAGTACTTCACCAAACAGAAGATATGCAGATATCTTAGTAAACGAATGCCAAGATAAATTATATTTTGATAAGTTAAAAGACAAAGAATACTATGCATTTGAAGAATATCTAAATAAAGAAATAAGTTATTTAAATCAAAAAAATCTTCAATTAGCAGAGTACTACAAAAGATATGCTAAAACTTTAAATAACAAATAAAAAAGAAAAAAGGATTAACAATTTTCTAAAATATAGTTGACTTTTTTCCAAAAACATAATATTATTAAAATGCGAGGTAGATTACCCGCCTACCTTTTACGATGAAATGTGAAAGGTAGTTCAACCAAAACCCCCTGAAGAGAGCGAAAGCTCTCATTTTTGTTTTATTTATAAGGATTTTATATAAATATGATAGAAAGCTACACAACATCTACCCATCATAATTGATGATTTATGTAAGTTTAATACAGTTTATTATGTCGCTTATTTATTATAGATAATAAAATTAAGTGTTATAAGCGACATAACAAACGGTAAAATGTATATGTTTTCTTTTTGTTTTAAGTTGTGCTAAACTTAATGACTGTTTGAAACATTTGCAGTATAATAAAATAGGATATACTAAAGTATTAAGTATAAATCACAATATTATTTGGTTACAGATATTGGATATAACGGCTTTATTGTATCATCGTATCCATATGATAAAAAAGGAGGTAAATATGATAAAGATTAAGATACAGTTAGATTTCAATAATGGACCTATATGGGGA
>CAZVVV010000036.1:0-8072 GCA_964630725.1 uncultured Muribaculaceae bacterium | reverse complement strand
AATCCTGTTATTACTACTTTTGCTCCTTCTTTTAGGTATAAATCTGCTATTGCATAACCTATTCCTTTTGTACTACCTGTTATTATTGCAACTTTATTTTCCAATTTCATTTTATCATCCTCCTAATTAATTATAACACATTTTTAATATTTGTTAATATTTCTTTTATTTCATTTGCTCCTTCGTCTAGTAAATCTACTCTAAAGTTTGTTATTCCTAATTCTTTTAACTTTGGAATTTTATCAATGTAATCAATTTCTTGATAATCCATTAATTTAGTAATGCAATTATTATTTATTAATCTTAGTTTTTTACCATTTCTATCTTTTAAACTATATTCATTAGAGTTTTTACACAAATTACATGGCTTTTTACCATCATTAATTAATGCATTTAATGGACAATATTTCATAATCATTAGTTCTAATTTTCCATATACTAATAACTCTAAATTAGGATTCCTTTTGTATTTTTCTTTGTATCCTTTTAATAAGTGATTTAAATCATTTTCATTTAATTCCACTGATAGTCCTACTCTTTTAACATTTAAGTTTTCTAAAGTATTTATAGTTTTACTATTTACAACATTTAGGTATACATCACTTACTATATTATTATTTTCTTTATTCTGGTAAATCGTTCCTGTTTCTGATGCTAGAATATTTTCAGTTTGATATTTCTTAGGATTGGGATTTACTCTTGGTGTTTTCAAATATATATTTTTATTTTCTTTTTTATATTTATTGTATAAGAATTCATCTTCAATATAGATATTAACATTTTCTGTTAATAACGTTTTTAATTGAGTTTCATTTCTTACAAGAAAACTTATACTATTTGTGTTTTCTATTTCTTTTATAGTTATTTTTTCTTGTTGAATTTTTTCTTTTCTTTTAGATTTAGTTCTTTCTTTTATTAATTCATCGGTTAGATATCTTCTTATTTCATTTATATATTTTAAAGGTATGAAGATATCTTTATCAACATCATATTCTATTTCTTTAACTTGGAATGGTGTTTCACCAATTTTAGATAATTTTTCTGATAAGTCTTGTGTTAAGGTTGGATTATTTTTAGATTGTTCTACTATTGATGTTGTTTTTGTTATAGTGTTTGTACCATCTGTTATTGTTACTTGTAATGGCTTATTTATTTTTGCTATTACTTTATAATTTATATCAATCTTTTTTTCTTTGATGTTTTTTAAATCTTTTATTAGTTTATCATCTTGAGTTTTTAATACTATTCCTTTTTCTTTTAGATTTACTTTATTATCTAAATATATGATTTGATTTTTATTTGCATGATTTATTAACATATCTTTTTCATTGTATATAAAGTTTGCAATCATACCTTTGTTATTACTGAATCTTATTCCATCGTTTTGATTTAGGTCTTCTTGTAGTTTTATTTTTATTTTATCTTTTGTTGTTTCTAATACTTTGCCTAATACTATTCCTTGATGTTTAGGAGATTTTGTATTTATAAACTCATTGTTTTTATTATTGTTTAAATATCCTTTAGTAAATTTTCTATTATATAGAAGTTCTAATGTTTTTAAATCTGATTCTTCAAGAGTCATGTCTTCATGATTATAATATTTTTCTATTAGTTTTTTATATATTTTGGTTACATAGTATGTATATTCTTCTTTTTTCATTCTTCCTTCGATTTTAAGTGATGTTATGTTACTATCTAGGATGTCTTTTAGATTTTCTATTGTGCATAGTTCTTTAGAACTTAGAAGAAATTGTCCATCTGTTTTTATTTTATTATTTTTTTCATATAGTTCGTATGGTAATCTACACATACCTGCACATTCACCACGGTTTCCGCTTCTTTGTAAAAATTTTGATGAGAAGTAACATTGTCCTGAGTATGATACACATAGAGCTCCATGAATGAATATTTCTTTTTCTAATGGGGTTTTTATATTATTTATTTCTTGTAATGATAATTCTCTTGCTAGTACTACTCTTTTTACATTTAGGTGTTGTAATAGTTTTACTTGTTCTTCGTTATGAGTATGAAACTGAGTTGATGCATGAATTTCAAAGTCTGGGAATAGTTCATTTACTAGTTTTATCATTCCTAAGTCTTGCATTATTAAAGCATCTACATCACATTCATATAGATATTTTATATATTTAATAAAGTCTTTTACTTCTTGTTCATAAATGATTGTATTTACTGTAACATATAGTTTTACTCCATATAGATGGCAATATTTTACTGCTTCTTTTAGTTCTTCAAGTGTAAAGTTTTTTGCATATTTTCTTGCGGTATATGATGTTGTTGAGACATATACGGCATCGCATCCAGCATGGACTGCATAGTATAGTGTTTCTTTATTTCCTGCTGGGGAAAGTAGTTCTACTTTTTTCATTTATATCACCTTTTGATTATTTTGTTTAGTTTCTTCATCATTTAGATATTGTTGTATTGTTAATAAATTGTTATCCATCATTTCTAAAAATTTTATTACTGTTATTTCTGCTTTTAAAACAAGTTTTTCTTCATAGATGTTTGTAAATATAAGTTTTGCATCTTCGATAGTTGGTCCTGGAACTATTTCATAGGTACCATGCGCTATTGAGTTTCTTATACCAGCGATTATAGTTCTATTTTTCATATATAGTTCTTCATCTTGATAATAGTTTTGTAATTTTTGTAGTTCTTGTTTTAGACATTGTAATTCTTGTTTTGTTTGATTTAGATAATTATTTTTATTTGTTATATTGTTATTAATTGTTGTAATTGCTTTTGTATTTGTTACTGGTACTTTAGCTAGATTATTTTTTGTTTCTTCTAGTGAGGTTTCTACTTTTGTTACTTCTTTTTCTAATGAGGTTTCTTTGTCTTTTTTAGGTTTTAGTCTATCTTCTTCGACTTCTAAATGGATAATGTTTAAAGCATTTAAGTTTAACTTTGAAAAGTCTAGTCCTTGTTCTTCGGGTGTTTTTTTGTATAGCTTGTCGTATGGGACTGCAAAAAGACTATTAAAATTACTTATTACTGCTGTTGCTAAGTTGTCATAGTTAAAATACATTGGATATTTATAATTATTTGCTATGTTTCTTTTTAAATCGTTTATATCAGTACTTCTTGTACTTTTCATAGCTCTTAACATTATTAAGTTTTTAATATTTGCTATTCTTACATCTGTTATGTTATAGTTTTCATCAACTTTTCTTTGGGTTTCTTTTACTATTGCTAGTACTTGGCTTTTATAATCATATTCTGTTTGTGATAGTATTGAGTTTTTAATTAGTGGAAGTAGTTCGTTTATATCTTTATATTTATTTAATTTAGTGTATTCTACTTTCATTATGTATTTTTTATTTTTTAATAGTTCTTTATAATATTTTATTAGTTCGAAGTCACATTCTCTTTTTTTTATAATTTCTATTATTTCATTGAAAGAATTTATTTCATAAGGTTCTAATTCTTTACCATCTTGTCTTTTTAGAGAAAATTCTATATTTTCACATTGTCTTATTATGTTTGCTACTTCTTCTTCAGTGGTGATTGGTTTTTTTCTATTTTTTTCTAGTTTTGTAAACATTATAAAGTTTCTTTTATATTCATTTGTTTTAGTGTTCATTAAAAAGTTATAGTTTGCATTGATTATAAATGTTGTCAGTTTATCGACACTTATTGACACTTTTTGATCTTCAATGTGTAAAATGACTGTACCTTTTTTGTAATCTATTGTAAAGTCTCCATGGCCTAATTTGTTTCTTAAGACTGCGACTAGGGTTGGTGCGTCTTTAAATGTATAGTCATCTATTTTATAACCGTCTTTTGTTTTTGTTGATATGTTTTCTACTGTTTCTTCTAATGTTTTTTCATATAGTTTTGATTCATATATTAGGTTTCCGGTATTTTCTACTAATTCTTCTTTTATTGATAACATGATATTTGCAATGAATCCTACTTGTGCTGCTAATTGATAGTCTTTATTTTCTATGTAGTTTTTTTCGTCAACATTGTATAGGGTTTTAAGCATAAATATTGTGTATGCTTTGGTTCCTAGATAGTAGTTTGCTATAAAGTCTATATTTATCATTTATCTCACCTCTTTTATATTTTACCATATATGACAAAAGTTTACAATTGTTGACATTTATACTTGTCATTTTATTGTAAACTTTGTATTTTTGTTTTACTTATTCATTTTTTATCACGAATGTTGCGTATAATGGAACAGATTTTATTTTTGTTGTAGGATTATATCCAAATTCCTTAGTGCTTATTCTTATTGAATAATTTGGTTTGTATTTTTCGTTATATATCTTTAAACTTTTTGATTGAGTGTTATTATTTGCTTTTACTTCGACTGGAATAACTCCATCTTTTGTATATAGTAAGAAATCAATTTCTGAAGTGTTATTATTTTTCCAATAATATAGGTCATAGCCATTGCATATTAATTGATTTGCAACATAGTTTTCTGCGATTATCCCTTTATATAAAGATATATTGTCTGATAAGATGTCTTGAATATTTAATTTTAATATATTATTTAGAATACCTACATCACTTAAATATAGTTTAAATGTTTCTTCTTCAACAAATCCTTCGAGTGGAATCTGTGGTGTTTTTACACATTTACATCTTAAGACCATATTTGATGCTTCTAACCAGTCTAGTGGTGTTTGATATTCTCTTGCTCTTGCATCAGATGAAATTGCTGAATATTGAAACTTCATAGAATTATTTGAAAGTTGAGATGGTAATGAATTATATAGTCTATTAATTCTTAGAGCTTCTGCATCATTTGAAACATATTTATTCATATCATTGAAATATGAAGTTAATATATCTTTTAAGATACTTTTATCATATTTTATATAGTCTTTATTAACCTTTTGCATATTTTTTATACTTTCAGGCATTCCTCCGGTTACTAGATATAATCTATATAGTTCTAATGCTTTTTGATGAACTGGTTCAGATATTTGTTTATTGTTTTTATAGCAGTCATTAATGCATTCTATTAATAGTTCTTGGTTCATTGCTAATAAGAATTCTTCAAAATCCATTGGATATAATGTAAGCATTTTTATTTTTCCTACTGGAAATGAATTTTTTGATCTTTTAAGTTTTACTCCTAATAATGAACCAGCACATATTATTCTGACATCATTATGCTTTTCACAAAAGTATTTTAATTCTGAAATTAGTTGTTCTGATTCTTGTATTTCATCTATAAATAAAATTGTATTTTTTTTATCAATATCAAAGTCTAATAATAGTTTTAATCTATTATATTTTTCATCTGATGTTAAGTCAGTATTATATAATTCAATAATGTTTTTTTGTTCAAATAGGTTTACATATATGTAATTTGAAAATTCTTTTTTACAGAATTCATTTATTATGTATGTTTTTCCTGATTGTCTTACTCCTAATAACATTAATGGTTTTTTATTAATTTCATTGTTTTTCCATTTCAATAATTCATTATAAATTTTTCTTTTCATCGTATCACCATATTAATAATAGCATATTTTTACTTATTTTACAATAGTTTGCACGTTTTTCATAGGACTTTTTACTTTTATTTACACGTTTTTCATAGGAGTTTTTGCTCTTATTTACACGTTTTTCATAGGAGTTTTATTTTTTTTGGTATTTTTTAATGATTCTTAGAGTGTTTATAATAGTTAATAGTGTTACTCCTGTATCAGCAAATACTGCGAACCACATGTTTGCTAGTCCAAATATACTTAGTAATAGTATTAATAGTTTTACTGTAATTGCAAATATTAAGTTTTGTTTTATTATATGTTTTGTGTATTTTGATATATTTATTGCTAATGGTATTTTTTCTAAGTCGTCTTTCATAAGGACTATATCGCTTGCTTCGATTGCTGAATCTGTTCCAACGTTACCCATTGATATGCCAATATCTGCTCGTTTTAGGACTGGGGCATCGTTTATACCGTCTCCGACGAATATAGTTATTTCTTGTTCTTTTGCTACTTTTTCATAGTTATTAAACTTATCTGTTGGAAGCATTTCATATTTAATTTCATCTATTCCTAGTTTTTTGCCTATTTCTAGTGCTACTTGTTTTTTGTCTCCGGTAAACATGTATGTTTTTATATTTAATCTTTTTAAATTATTTATTGTTTGTTTTGCTCCTTGTTTTATTCCATCGTTTATTGTAATTGATGCAATATGTTTATTTTCTATATTTAAATGAAGTGTTGTCTCTTCTTCACAGTTACATAGTTTACTATTTCCTATTGCTATTTTTTTATTATCGAGTTCAAATGTTATTCCTTTTCCTTCGATTTCTTGAAAATTTTTTATGTCTTTATTATCTATTTTTTCTTTTTTTAGTTTAATTATAGAGGTTGCAATTGGATGGTTTGATAGAGATTCTCCTTTTACTAGGATGTCTATTATTTGTTCTTTTGTATAGTTTTTATCTAATACTTTTATTTCTGTTACTTCGAATGTTCCGTTTGTTAGTGTTCCTGTTTTATCAAATATAATATTTTTGGTATTTGATAGATTATCTAGGTAATTGCTTCCTTTTACTAGGATACCATTTTTACTTGATACTCCGATTCCTGTGAAGTATGATAGTGGTACTGATATTGCAATTGCACATGGGCATGATATTACTAAGAATGTTAGACCACGGTAGATTGATTCTTTGAATGGTATATTAAATAGTGGTAATAGGAATACTACTAATAATGCTAAAATTATTACTGTTGGTGTATATATTTTGCTTATTTTTGATATTGTTGTTTCTGTTTTTGTTTTTTTATCGGTTGCACTTTCTAGAAGTTCTAGTATTTTTGCTACGGTTGAGTCTTCAAAAGTTTTTTGGACTTTTATTTCTATTATTTTTCCTTGGTTAATACTTCCTGATAGTACTTGATCATTTTCTTTTATTTCTACTAGTTCTGATTCTCCGGTTAGTGCTGATGTGTCTAGTAATGTTGTTCCTTTAATTACTATGGAGTCTACTGGTATTCTTTCTCCTTTTTTGACCACTAATAGATCATTTATTTTTATTTGTTCTACTGGTATACTTATTGTTTGATTATTTTCTTTTTTATTAGCATAGGGTTGTTTTATATCAATTAAATCTTTGATTGATTTTCTTGAATTATTTATTGCTTTTTCTTCGAGTAGTTTTCCTATAGTATATAGTATTATTACCATTGCTCCTTCATTTACTTCACCAATTAAAAGTGCTCCGAGTGAAGAGATTGTAATTAGAGCATTTTCATTTATTGTTCTACTTTTTATTAGTAATTTTATAGCATTTATAGTTGTTCTATATAGTAATAGAGCATATGAGATTAAGTACATTGCTATTTTTAAATATTTTGGTAGTTGTAGGAAGTATCCTGATATGAGAATTATGATGGCTATTATCAATATTGATAAATGGTATTGTTTTTTTATTTTTATTTCTTCTTCTGATACTGATGCATCTGGTTCAATCTTTTTTATTATGTCGTTTAATTCTTCTAATGTGTATTCTCTTTCTGACTCATATGATATTTTTTTAGTGTTAAAGTTTACTATGGCATTTTTAAAGTCTTTATTTTTATTTAGTGATTCTTCTATTTCTCTGGCACAGTTTGCACAGTCTAAATTGTTTATATTATATTTGTATTTTTTCATGTTTCCTCCTTATGTTTTATATGAGCTAAGGTTAGTTCAAATATTTCTTTTACATGATCATCATCTAAAGTATAATATACTTCTTTTCCTTGTCTTCGATGTTTTACTAGGTTATTTTTTCTTAATATGTTTAGTTGGTGTGATATAGCAGATTTTGTCATTTCTAAAGTGTTTGCTATGTCACATACACACATTTCATTGTTATCTAGTGCACATATTATTTTTATTCTTGTGGAATCTTTTAATATACTAAAGAATGTTGTCATATTTTTTAGTGTTTTTTCTTTTAGCATTTTTTCTTTAGTATCTTTTACTGTTTGATAATGAATAATGTTACAATCACATGTATATTCTTTTTTCATATATTACCTCTTTTTTTAGTTGAATGATTGTTCAACTGTTATTTTTAAGAAAAA
>CAZVVV010000035.1:0-8140 GCA_964630725.1 uncultured Muribaculaceae bacterium | reverse complement strand
TCATGAAAGAATACATTAAGGACTCAAAAAATGCTAGCGAACAAGATGAGGTTATTGGTATGTATGACAAAGAGTTAAATGATGAAATGTTAAAGAGAGCAGAGATAAGAGAAAACAGAGAAGAAGCATATAATGAAGGTGCTTTAGAAAAAGCAAAAGAAACTGCTTTAAACTTAATTCAAGAAAACATTGATTTAACTATAATTTCTAAATGTACCGGACTTTCATTTGAAGAGCTTGATGTAATAAAAAAAGGAATAGAGTAATCTATTTCTTTTTATTTTTTAAATTATTTTCAAATGTTTTATTTTGTGATAGAATTGGTGTTGGTGGTGATACTATGTCTTTTATAAAGGGTAATTTTAAGAAATATATTTTTAAGTCTGATAGTGGATTTGTTATTGGACTTTTTAGAGTAAAAGATTGTTCTAGTGATATTTCATATAAGAATAAGACTATTACTTTTACTGGTTATTTTCCTCTTTTGAATGAGACTGATTTATATGTTTTTAATGGTAATATGGTTAATCATACTAAATATGGAGAACAGTTTAATGTAGTTTCTTATGAAGTAATATTACCTAATGAAAAGGATAATGTTGTAGAGTTTTTATGTAGTGATATTTTTCCTGGGATTGGTGAGAAGAAGGCTTCGAAAATAGTGGAGGTTCTAGGTGATGATTGTCTTAGTGTTATATTAGAGTGTCCTTCGAATCTTATGTTAGTACCTGGTGTTACTGAAAAGCAAAAGGATACTATTTATGATAATTTGATTAAGTATCGTGAATCTTATAAAGTGATTGTAGAGCTTACTTCGTATGGTTTTAATATGAAGGATGCGCTTTGTATATATAATAAGTATAAAGGTGAAACTCTTTCTATATTTAGTTCTAATCCTTATAGACTTATTGATGATATTAATGATATTACTTATAGTAAGATTGAAAAGATTCGTCATAATTTTAATATACTTGATAATGATAAGAATAGGATTAAGGCTTCGATTAAGTATGTTTTTAATTATGTTTCTTTTTCTTATGGAAGTACTTATATGTTATATGAAGAAATCTTATTTTTTACTAAGAAGTTATTAGAGACTGATAATAGTTCTTTGATAATTGATTGTCTTAGTGAAATGATTATTTCTGGTGATATTATTAAGTATGATGAGAAGTATTTTTTAAAGAGTATGTATGATGAGGAAAGGTATGTTGCTAATAGAATATTTAATTTGGCTAATAATAATAATAAAAGTATTAAGGTAGATAATATATTGGAATTAATTGATAAGTTAGAAGAATTATTTGGTATTACTTATAATTCTTGTCAGGTTGATGCTATTAAGGAGGCTTTTTGTAATAATTTTTTAGTTATAACTGGAGGTCCTGGTACTGGTAAGACTACGATTATAAAGGCTATATGTGAGTTATATAGTTATATAAATGGTGTTAGTTATGATGAGATGATGGATAGTTTTGTTCTTCTTGCTCCGACTGGAAGGGCTTCGAAAAGGGTTGCAGAACAGACTAATTATACTGCGAGTACTATTCATAGATTTTTAAAATGGAATAAAGATGATAATACTTTTAGGGTTAATGAAGAAAATAAAAGTAATGCTAAAGTTATTATTGTTGATGAAGTTAGTATGGTTGATATTCATCTTTTATATAGTTTGTTTATGGGAATAAAGAATAATACTAAGGTTATTTTTATCGGAGATTTTAATCAGTTACCTAGTGTTGGTCCAGGACAAGTTTTAAAGGATATAATTGATAGTGAATGTGTTAATGTTATCAAGTTAGAAAAGTTGTATCGTAGGGAAGAAACTTCAAATATTACGCTTCTTGCTCATGATATTATACATGAGGATGTGTCTATGGATTTATTTAATACTAGTGATGATTTGGTGTTTATTGAGTGTGATAGTTCTAATATGAAGGATAAGCTTAAAGAAGAGCTTATTAAGTATGTTGATTGTTCTTATGATGAGTTTCAGGTTATGGCTCCAATATATAAGGGTGAGAATGGAATAGATGATTTGAATTATTTTATGCAAAGTATATTTAATCCTAAGGATAATACTAAGAATGAAATGTTTATGGATGGGGTTTTATATAGAGAGTGTGATAAGGTTTTACAGCTTGTTAATATGGTTGATGATAATGTTTTTAATGGTGATATTGGTTGTATTAGACTTATTAAAAATAAAGAAAAGCAGGTTTATATAGATTTTGATAATAATATGATAAAGTATACTGTGAATAATTTTAGTAATATAAAACTTGGTTATACTATTAGTATACATAAATCTCAAGGTAGTGAGTTTGATTATGTTATTATACCTGTTTTGAATAAGTATAATAATATGTTATATAAAAAGCTTATTTATACTGGTATTACTCGTGCTAAAAAAAGACTTATTTTAATTGGAGAAAAGGATGCTTTTATGAAGAGTGTTTATAATGATAGAGAGAGTAATAGAAAGACTAGTTTAAAAAGTTTTATATTGGAGTGTATTAAATAGTTATTTTGGTTAATACTATTTTTGAGGTGATATATTTTGAAAAAAATTACTAAGGTGGCTTGTTATATGGTGGGGGCTACTATGATTGCGGGTGCTTCTGCTTATATGGCAATGCCTAAGGATGCTAGGGATGATTTAAAGAGTCTTGCTAGTAATCTTTTAAAAAGAAAGAGTAGTGATATTTCTAGTATGTAGAAACTATTAACTTTTGTTAGTAGTTTTTTATTTATTTTATTTAAAATAGTTTAATTTTTTTTATATAAATGGTATAATTTAGGTGGTGATAAATATGTTAAGAAAAAAGAATGATAATAAATTAGATTATCAAAGTTTAAATGAGGTTATTTATATTAGTAAGAAAATACTTAAAGTTACTCTTTATTTAATTATATTATCTTTAGTTGTTTTATGTATTTATTTAGGTAAAGAGATTAAAATACTTACTTTTATTGGTAATGTTTTAAGAGTTGCTACGCCTTTTTTTATAGGTATAGTTATTGCTTGGTTACTTGATCCTATTGTTACATGGTTATCTAAAAAGAAGGTTAATAGGACTATTGGTTCATCTTTTGTATTTCTTATTTTTATAGCAGTTCTTTATTTATTTTTTAGATTACTTGTTCCAATGTTATATACTCAAATTAATGAGTTTGTTGGAATTTTACCATCTTTGTTTAATAAGTTTAGTGTATTTATGAGTAGTGCTTTTGATAAGCTTGCAGTTGGAGGAATTGATTTATCTACGATTGAGTCTAGTATTTATGGTGGGGTAGAAAAGTTTGCTGTTAATCTTACTACTGAGCTTCCTACTACTGTTCTTAATTTTACTACTGGTCTTGTGTCTAGTGTTGGTACATTCTTACTTGGACTTGTTGTTGGTTTTTATTTACTTATTGATTTTGATGGTGTTAAGCATGTACTTGATTTCTTTCCAAAGAAATGGCATTATTCTATTAAGAAAGTATGTAATGAATTAAATACTACATTTAAGGCTTTTGTACAAGGAACTTTATTTATTGCTCTTGCAGTGTCTATTTTATCTTGGTTATTGTTTAAAATAGTTGGGCTTCCTTCACCAATGTTGTTTGGTGTAATTGCTGGTATTACTAATATTATTCCTTATATTGGACCATGGATTGGTGGTGCAATTGCTGCGATTGTTGGATTTACTGTTAGTCCTTTAGTAGGAGTTCTTACTATTGTTGTAGCGCTTCTTGTTCAACAAATTGATAATATTGTTTTACATCCTGTTATTATGAGTAAAACTGTTCATTTACATCCAGTTACTATTATGATAACATTGTTAATATTTGGATATTTCTGGGGTATTGTTGGAATGATTTTATCTACTCCGATAGTTGCAGGATTAAAGATTATACTTAATGCAATTGATGAAAGGTATGAAATACTTGAAAGATTAAGAAATGAAGATATTTATGATGAGGAATGATAGTATGAAGATTTTTATGATTAGTGGAAAGGCTAGGAGTGGTAAGGATACTTTTGGTGATGCTTTAGAGGGTGTTCTTAGTTCTAGGGATTATAAAGTGTGTAGACTTGCAGTTGGTACTTATATTAAATTTTATGCACAAAGATATTTTGGATGGGATGGTAGAGAAGAAACTAAACCTAGGGAATTATTGCAAATGTTAGGTACTGAGGTTATTAGAAAGAAAATTGATCCAATGTTTCATGTTAATAGATTGATTGAGGATATAAAAGTTTTATCTAATTTCTTTGATGTATTTATTATTTCTGATGTTAGAGAACCTCTTGAAATAGAGGAAGTAAAGAAAAATTATGATTGTGTTACTACGATTAAGATGATAAGACCTGATTTTATTAATGAGCTTACTGATGAACAAAGGAAGCATTATACAGAGGTTGCAATGGATAATTATAATGATCATGATTATGAAGTTATTAATGATAAGGATATAGATTCTTTGAATTTAATTGCTACTAGAATTATAGATGAGGTGATGGAAAATGAATCTTAAGGATTTGTATATTAAGTATTTTGAAGGATTAGGACATTCTGTTATATCTAGTGCTCCGATTGTACCGATTAATGATAATTCTGTTTTATTTAATACAGCAGGAATGCAACCGCTTGTTCCTTATTTACTTGGTAAGTGTCATCCAAATGGTACTAGACTTTGTGATTATCAAAAGTGTGTTAGGCTTACTGATTTAGATGAGGTTGGAGATGCTACTCATCATACATTTTTTGAAATGCTTGGTAATTGGTCTTTAGGGGATTATTTTAAGGAAGAGAGTATTTTATATAGTTTTAATTTTTTGACTAAGGTTTTAAATATTCCTGTTGAAAGGTTAGGGGTTACTATATTTTCTGGTAATGATTTTATTCCTAGGGATGAGGTGTCTTATAATAAATGGTTATCTCTTGGTATTAGTAAAGATAGAATAAGAGAAACTTTTGAGGATAATTTTTGGATAGCGGGAGAAACTGGACCATGTGGACCTGATACTGAAATATTTTATTTTAGAAGTGATGATGAGATTCCAGAGTCTTATGATTTAGAGGATCCTAGATGGGTTGAAATATGGAATAATGTATTTATGGAATATGTTCGTCATGGTGATGGAACTTATACTAGTTTATCTAAGAAGAATGTAGATACTGGTATGGGTGTTGAAAGGGTTACTGCGATTCTTGAGGGTGTTAATGATAATTATATGTCTTCGATATGGAAGGATGTTATTGATTTGATTTGTGAAATAAGTAATCTTCCTTATCATGGCAATGAAAAGAGTATGAGGATAATTGCAGATCATATTAGAACTAGTGTATTTATATCTTGTGATGATGCAGGTATTGTTCCTAGTAATACTGATCGTGGTTATATATTAAGAAGGCTTATTCGTAGGACTATAAGGCATGCTAAAAAGCTTGGTATTGATATTAATAGTGATTTTGATATTAGAATTGCTAAGTTAATTGTTTCTAAGTATGAAGATTATTATGATGAAATTAAAAGAAATAAAGATGTTTGTTATGATGTTCTTACTAAGGAAAAGATTAAGTTTAATCGTACTTTAGAAAAGGGTCTTAAAGAGTTTGATAAGGTTGTTAATAATCTTACTGATAATATAATTAATAGGGATTTAGCTTTTAAGTTATATGATACTTATGGTTTTCCTATAGAGCTTACTGTTGAACTTGCTAATGAAAAAGGTATTGAGGTTGATGTGTTAGGGTTTAAAGAAAAGTTCCGTCATCATCAAGAAATATCTAAGCTTGGTTCTTCAGAAAGGTTTAAGGGTGGACTTGCTTCAAGTGGGGATATGGAAACTAAATATCATACTGCTACTCATTTACTTAATGCTGCTTTAAAGTTGGTGGTTGGACCTCTTGCTCATCAAATGGGTAGTAATATAACAAGTGAAAGATTAAGGTTTGATTTTAGTTGTGATCATAAACTTAGTGATGAAGAAAAAGATAGAGTTTGTGAAATTGTTAATTCTTGGATTAATGATGATTTAAAGGTTAGTGTTTGTGAAATGACTAAAGAAGCTGCTGTTAAAAGTGGAGCAGAGCATATGTTTATAGATAGATATCCTGATGTTGTTACTGTTTATAAGATTGGTGATGTATCTAGTGAAATATGTATGGGGCCTCATGTTTCTTCGACTAAGGTGCTTGGACATTTTAAAATTGTAAAGGAAGAAGCTAGTTCTTCTGGTGTAAGAAGAATTAAAGCTGTTTTGGAATAAGTAATTGTTATTACTTTTTCTTTTTAAGTATGAAGTATAGTTTTAATGATAAAGAGTATGATATAGTCGTTTCATATAAGAATATTAAAAATATGTATATGAGAATTAAGAATGATTTATGTATATATATTAGTGCTCCCGTTGGTATGAGTAATAAAAAAATAATGGAGTTTGTTAATAATAATTCTCATTTTATTGAAAAGAATTTGCTTAATGTAGAAAGTAAAGTTTCTTATAATTTGGGTAAGTTTATATATTTAGGAAAATACTATGATATTTGTTATAGTAATAGTGCTTCTTTTGTATTAGGTAATTCTAAAGTGTTTATGAGTAGGGATTATGATGTTTTAAAGTTTTATAAAAAGATGGCAAAGGAAGTATTTAGAGAAAGATATGATGTATGTTTTTCTATATTTAATAAAAAAGTTATTAAGCCTGATCTTAGAATAAGAAAGATGACTAGTAAATGGGGAGTTTGTAATGTTACTGATAATGTTATTACTCTTAATTTAGAGCTTATAAAGTTTGATGTTAAGTATTTGGATTATGTTATATTTCATGAGCTTTCTCATCTTATTTATCCAAATCATTCTTCATCTTTTTGGGAATTAGTTAGTTGTTATGTTCCTGATTATAAGAAAATAAGAAAGGATATGAAAAATTTATGTTAATAACTAGTTTAGATAATAAAAAAATTAAAGATTTAGTTAAACTTCATAATAAAAAGTATCGTGATTTATATGATAGGTTTGTTGTGGATAGTGTTAATTTTATTAAGGAAGCTGATAGTTTAGGACTTCTTTTAGAACTTTATATACTTGATGGTAATGATTTAGATGTTTCATGTTCTAAGTATTTTGTTACTGATAAAGTAATGAATAAGATAAAGAGTGTTAATACTTGTCTTTATGTTGGAGTAGTTAAGAAGCCTATTTTTGATGGTGTTTTTGGTGATAGAGTGCTTCTTTTGGATGGTGTTTGTGATCCTGGTAATATGGGTACAATAATACGTAGTGCTCTTGGTTTTAATGTATCTAGTGTTGTTTTGTCTAATACTTGTTGTGATTTATATAATGATAAGTGTTTAAGAGCGTGTGAAGGTTCTATTTTAAAGGTTAATGTTTTAAGAGGGGATTTAGTTCCTATTATTAAGTCTTTAAAGGGAATTGTTCCTATATATACAACTGATGTATGTGATGGGAATGATATTAGAGAAGTATCTTGTTCTAAGTTTGCTCTTATTATGGGTAATGAAGGTAATGGAGTAAGTGATGAATTGGTAGTTCTTAGTGATAAAAAGATTAATATAAAGACTAATTCTAATTTGGAGAGTCTTAATGTTGGTGTGGCTACTAGTATAATTTTATATGAGTTTAGTAAATAAATATTTATAATTATTTTATTTAGTGGTACAATTATAAAGAAATGGATGTGTTATATATGGATAATAATGAAAAGATTTATATTTTTGGTCATCATAATCCTGATACTGATTCGGTTTGTGGTGCGATTAGTTTGTCTTATTTAAAGAATAAATTGGGTTATGATACTGAACCTAGAATACTTGATAATATTTCAAAGGAAACAGATTTTGTTCTTAATTATTTTGGTGTTTCAAAGCCTAAGCATTTGGATGATGTTAAGTTACAAATAAAGGATATTGAGTATCATAAGGGTTATTTTATGAAGGATACTGATTCTATTAAGAGGACTTATGATTTTTTAAATGAAAATAAAATAACTGGTATTCCTGTTGTGGATAAAGATGGAAATTTTTTAGCTCTTATTACTCTTAAGATGTTACTTAGGGAGTTTATTGGGGGAGAGTTAACTAGTTTAAAGACTTCGTATGATAATTTATTAGATGTTTTATGTGGA
>CAZVVV010000034.1:0-8210 GCA_964630725.1 uncultured Muribaculaceae bacterium | reverse complement strand
GAAACTCTTGGATTTACTGATGAAAATTATAAGCTTATTTTAAAGATGATTGCTAATCCAAATGGTATTATTTTAGTTACTGGTGCAACTGGTTCTGGTAAAAGTACTACTGTGTACTCTATTTTACAAAGACTTAATCGTGAAGAAACTAATATAATTACTGTTGAAGACCCAGTAGAAATGAATATTGAAGGTATTAATCAAGTACAAGTTAATCCTGAAATAGGACTTGATTTTGCTAGTGTTCTTCGTTCTATATTAAGACAAGATCCAAATATAGTACTAATCGGAGAAATAAGAGATAGTGAAACTGCTAAAATAGCGGTTCGTGCTTCAATTACTGGACACTTAGTATTATCTACTCTACATACTAATAACTCTTTGACTACTATTGAAAGACTTATTGATATGGATGTTGAAAGATATTTACTTGCTAGTTCTTTAAAGGGAATTATTTCACAAACTCTTGCTAAAAGATTATGTAAAAAGTGTGCAAAAAAAAGACCTACTACTGAGGCTGAAAAGAAAATATTTAAAAAGTCTCTTGGTATTGAGGTTGATGAAGTTTATGAACCTGGTAAATGTGAAGAATGTCATAATGGTTATAAGGGAAGAATTGCTTTACAAGAAGTACTTCTTATTAATGAAGAAATAAGAGATGCTATTAATAAAAATGAAGATAGACATGTTCTTAGAAAGCTTATTTATCAAAAAGGTGTTAAGACTCTTCTTCAAGATGGACTTATTAAGGTTATGAATGGTATTACTACTTTTGAAGAAGTATTTAAGTTAGTTGATTTAGATGATGATGTTGATGATGTATTTAGTGCTAAAGCTAATGAATTTAATACTATAGTGAATGATGCTCCATTAAATATTGGTATGAGTATTATGGATGATAAATTAAATGATGAAGTTATTAATAAGAGTATTGATAATGCTAGAAAGACTAATAATGTTGTTAATATACCTAGTGGTAATGATATAAGTAATGTTACAAATGATGTAGAGTCTGTTAAGACTGAAGTTAATAATAATATTTTTGATACTTTAAGAGTTGATAATATAGATACTGAGTCTAAGATTGAAGATAAAGTTGATGTTGTGACTTCTGATAGTTCTTTGGATAATGAAACATTTAAAGTAGATAATTCTATGGATAGTGTTACTGAAACTAAGGATGTAGATGATTCTAGTGATAATAGTGTTAATGATACTAGTGATGTAGATACTTCTGATGATAATAATGTTAGTGATACTAGTGATATAGATACTTCTGATGATAATAGTGTTAGTGATAATAATAAAGCTATAGAAGGCATAAAAAGATCATCTACTTATACAGATGAACTTATTAATTTAATTAATCAAGATAAAGACATTAATTAGTGTCTTTTTTAATTTATAAATTTATCTAAATTATCAGGTACTTTATCATTTATAATTGTATTAATGATTTTGTCTTCTTTTTCTTTTGAAACTTCTTTTCCTGTTAATGTACTTATTTCTTTTATAACGTCTCTTAGTGCTTTTTCATTTTTCATGTTATTGTCTTGTAATTTTTCTGCTAATGAAAGAATTGTATTTTTATCTACATTAGTCTTTTTTTCTACTTTTTTAAAGAAACTATCACTTAATTTCAAAAATAAAACCCCCTACTAATATAATTTATGTAGAGGGTATTTTTTTGATACTATTTCTTATATGTTTTAGCTAGTTTTTTTGCATATTTTAATTGTGTTTCTAAGTCAGAGTATAAATATATTATTTCATCTTTTATTTTTGAACCTATTGTATATTCATCACTATTCATTTCATTTATCATTTCTTGTTGTTCTTTTAAATATTTTTTTATACTTATTTCTTCACTTTCTACAGCATACATTTCTTCATACATCATTGGTAGTGTTTCTTTTTCTAAACCTATATCTTCTTTTTTACCTAGACTATTATATATTATTAAGGCATGTACATATTCATGTATATTTATTAATAGTGTTTTTTCATCTATTATTTTTGGAACACATACTTTGAAATCTGTTATAATTTCATTTTCTACTTTGTAAAAACATCCAATAAAGTCTCTTGCTTCTTCGTTATGATAATCTATATTAGTAGTTTTATTACTTATTGCTATAAAACTTTTATTTTCATATAAGTTATGTCTTGTTATGAAATCAATGAATTTATTAAAGTATGTCATTTTTATTTTTAAATTGGATTTGTATAGGCGTTCCTTCAAAGTCAAAGTTTTCTCTTATTTTATTTTCTATATAACGTTCATATGAGAAATGTACTAATCCTTTATCATTTACATTGAATGTAAACTTAGGTGGTTTAGTTCCTGTTTGATAAACATAATATATTTTTAGTCTTTTTCCTTTGTAAGATGGTGCTGGGTTTAATTGATATGCTTCTTGAATAATGTTGTTTAAAGTACTTGTTTTTATTTCTTTTATTATGTTTTGTTTTACTTTTTTTACTTCAGGCATTAGAGTATGTATTCTTTTTTTAGTTAGAGCAGATAAGAATACTATTGGTGCATATGGAATGAATTTGAATTCTTCTCGTAGTTCTTTGGTAAAGTTTTTTATGTCTTTATCTTTTTCTTCTACTGTGTCCCATTTATTTACAACAATTATTATTCCTTTTCCTTTTTCTATTGCATATCCTGCGATATGTTTATCGTGTTCTATTATTCCTTCTTCTCTATTTATAACAAGTAAACAAATATCAGCACGATCTATTGCACGCATACTTCTTAAAAGACTATATTTTTCTATTGCTTCGAATACTTTTCCTTTTTTTCTCATTCCTGCGGTATCTATTAGAATATAGTCTTCTTTATCATATTTAAAGTCTATATCTATTGCATCTCTTGTTGTTCCCGCTACATCGCTTACAATTACTCTTTCTTCATTTAATAAAGCGTTTACTAGGCTACTTTTTCCAACGTTTGGTCTTCCTATAACACAGATTTTAGTAATGTCTGTTTCTTCTTTTTTAGTTTGGTTAAAGTCTATTACTATTTCATCTAAAAGATCTGCTATTCCTTTGTTATGTTCACTACTTATTTGTATATATTTATCAAAACCAAGTTCATAGAAATCATATAGATGTTTTTCTGCTTCTTTATTGTCTACTTTATTTATAGCAACGATTACTTCTTTACCTGATTTTCTAAGTAAGTCTCTTACTTCAAGATCATTTGCTGTTAATCCTTCTTTAGCGTCTACTACAAATATTATTTTTTCTGCTTCGATTAATCCAATTTCTACTTGAACTTTTATTTCATCATTGAATAGTTCTTTTGAAACATCTATTCCTCCGGTGTCTATTAGATTGAAATTATATCCACGATAGTTTACTTCTCCATAGATTCTGTCTCTTGTGACTCCTGGTGTGTCTTCGATTATTGATATTTTTTTACCTACTAATTTATTGAATAGTGTGGACTTTCCAACGTTTGGTCTTCCTACTATACATACTGTTGGTATCATTGTATCACCCCTTTGACTGGTTAAGATTATATCAAAAAATTATGAAAAAATCTAGTTTATACTGGTTTTTTATAATTATTTTGAGAAAATATTTATTATTTTAGCAGTTTTATATACTATTTGATTGTTTTTTGTTACAGCATATGTCTTGCCTATTGCTTTACCTCCGATTGTTAAAGCAGATATTATGCTTGTTATTAGAACTGTTGTAATTATTGAGTTTATGTTTAGTATGTTGGATAATTTTATGGCTATTGAAAGTCCACAGCTACCACTTACTACACCACATATATCTCCGATTACATCGTTACAGAATGATGATACTTTTTCTTTATTTTTTATAAAGTTAATTGCAGTTTTTGAACCCATTACTTTTTGTGATGCCATGCTGTGGAATGATTTATCATCACTTGTTGATACTGCTACTCCGATTATATCAAAGATTATTCCTAGTAGTATGAATATTAGTACTAAAATAATGCTTATTATAATGAATACATTTGGTATTATTAGTTCAGATATTAAAGATAGTAATAATGATATAGTAAAAGCAATTGATGTTACTATTAGTATCCACTTCTTATCTATTTTTTGTTTTTGTTTCATTTAATCTCTTCCTTTTTTATTAATTTATTTGAGTATATCATAATTAAAAAGAAAAAGTAACCCTTAATGGATTACTTTTGCCTAAGGAATCTTCCTTAAAGGTCTTAAAGAATGGCTATGTCATAGTTAACTTTACGTCTTAGGTCAAGTTGGATTTCCCTATTTCTTACTTACCGTTACCAGTGTAGCAGTTCCCTTTTAAAAGAAATAGTAGTATGTCGCCATATCTACGACTTGATTACCACTTAGTACGCACTGCAATCCTATGAGATGTCACTCTAGGGGTTTTCCCCAACAATAATTATTATTACTATGCTCTTTTGCAATTATAGTTTCATATGGTATACCAAATTATCTATCACTGGCCATGTAACAAAAAACTTATCCATAATTCCAAATAATCACTCAAGCCAAGCTACTCTATTCATAACTTTCGCCACATAATAGGTTCTTACTTATTTCGTAAAAAGTCCGTCAAGTTATCTGTATAGGCTTTTCACAAGAATAAGTCTCCACGAATAAATGGGTCGGTTGCTATATGCCATTATAGTCGCCCATAAATTCTTAACCCTCAGCATCCACCCCAAACTGGGCGTATGAAGCAAACACCAAGGACTTCATCGATGTGCTCTTTAGTGGATTTTTAGCCCCACCTTCGTAATAAATTATTGACTAGAATAATGTGCCATTTATTGGATTAAGTATAGCATATTTTTGTTTGAAAATCAATCTTTTCGATATGTTATCAATTGATCAGGTAATAAAAATATATTATTATTGCTATAAACTATGTCTAAGACTCCTACTTTTAAGTAGTCTGATACATCGTTTAAAGTATCATTTTCTTTTGTTATATATATCTTTATATCTTTTTTTGGTATTAAAAGAGTTTGTCCTACATAAATGTATTCATTTTCTTCTAATCCATTTATTGCTTCGATTATATCAGTTGTTGTATTAGCTTTTTTTGCAATACTATATAATGTATCTTTATTTGTTACTACATATCTATCATATATGTTATATGTAGTAGTGGGAATATCTAATACTTGTCCTTTTAATATATTGTATGGTTCTTTTAGATTATTAGTTCTTATTATTTCTATTGGCGGTATACCATATAAGTTTGATATAGAAAATATAGTATCATTTTCTTTTACTGTGTATTCTTCCATGTTTGTCACCTCAGTTAATTGTATGAAAAAAAGAGTTTTATTTTACTCTTTATCTTCTTTTTCTTCATCTTTTTCTTCTTTTTCTAAGGATATATTAGGAATATCTATTATTATTCCTAATTCTTCGGTTAATCTTTTTAATTCATCATCAATACTTCTTATTTTAGTATTTTCATCTCTTAATGGCATAGTTCCTCCTTATGATTTTTTGTATACAGCATATCTATTTGTATTATTGAATGATAACTCATCATATTTTAATATTTCTTTTAAGTATCCATCATATAGATATAGTTTATTGTCTTTTATAAAGTATATATCTTCATTATTCATTACGATGTTTGATGCTTCACTTTTAAATAAGACTTGTGTTACACCAAATGTAGAATTATACTTATAAAATGTATTATTCTTAAGGTAATAATAATTATTATTTACTTTATTTATATATTCATAATCAGATATTATATCAGTATAATCTTGTTCATATTTTATTTCTGTTTTTCTAAATTCATACATATTTATAGATTTAAACTCATTGTTTTGATATGTTAGTCCTCCATCATTAGTGTTACCTACTTCTTCAACTTTTCTTTTTTTAGGGTCTATTTTATATTGAATTAGATTGTCTTTGTCTGTTAGATATATTTTTTTATCTACTACTCCATTTATATATGAATCTGTTGATATTTTATTTTTTAATTTAATTGTTTTCTTTTTATCATTTTTCATGTTGTAAACATATATTTCATTGTAATCATATTTATCATCATAGTTTGGTATTACATAGTATTTATCTATTTGGACTCCAAGTGTGTTTAGATATGTATCATTTTTGAATGTATTTATTTTACTTAGATTTTTGTTTGTTATTTTAAAGAATCCATTGTATTTATATAAGTAAATATATGTATTATCACTTATATTATCTTGATAGACTTCGACTTGGTCTATTGTTTTTACTTTTGAGTCTTTTATATTCCATGAAGAGTTATCGTATCCTAGTTGTTTTAATTCTTTTACAAATGATTTTATGTATTCTGATGATTCATAATAGGATTTTAATGTTGAGTTTTCTAGACAGATTATGTTAGTGTTTTCTAGTGGTGTATAGATACATTTTATATCTTCAGTATCATAATAGTATATTTTATCTATTACTTTTTTCTTTTTGTAATATATATTTTCTGTATCTAATACAAAGTAATTGTTATCAATATTTATTTCAAAGTTATATCTATTATCTTTATATATTTCATGTATTTTATAGTTTTGATCATTATAATTTAATTCATAGTTTATATCATGTTCTTTTTTAAATATATTTGCTATTAATTGTAATAATAGTATTACTATAAATAATAATATAATTCTTTTTACTACTTTTTTCATTTTTACTCCTTAATCATTTATAACACTTAGTCTTATTATTTCATCCATGTTATCATCTTTTGCACATATATTTTTTTTAATTTCTTTACATTTTTCACATTTATATATTATTTTGTATGTATCTTTATGTTTTTCTACTCCGATTGGTTTTAAGAATCCTTGACAGTTGCATTTTCTGTCGCCAGGGTTGTTGTCTATGTGAACTGAGTATAAACAATTAGGACAATGGTCTCTTGCAGTGTATCCAAGTGGTTTAACTATGGTGTTACAATTTTTACAAATAAATTGTTCATCAATCATTTTGAATCTTTTATCGTCCATGTTATCACTCCTTGATATAATTTTATCACTTAATTATTAGTAAGTAAATAAAAAGAGCATTTAGCTCTTTAATCTATATAAACGCTAAAGGGCTAGCGATTAGCGTTCTCCCTTTATAATATATTTTATGTATTTATTTTTTAGGTGTTACATGTTTAGTATATGTAGTTTTATTTAGTTTTATTCTTATTTGATTTATATTTGTCTTGTTTTATTTCATTGTGATGACATTATTTATGAATATGAATTTAAGTAAAGAAAAAGAATTAACAAATTGATAATTCTCTATTATAATTTTGGTGATCCAGTTTCAACTATGTTTGCTTTTCCAGGCAATTCATCTAAACCTGCTATATAAGATGGAGTATCTCCTTCGAAAACATATTCATCATTAAAATTATATAACTGTCTATAAGTTTTTTCTGTTTTTGATAAATCAATTTTTACTGGTATTCCTGACATTAATTTTTCATAATCTTCTCTTTTCAATGCTTTGAAATATCCACAAGAGAATTTATTTTTGTCTTTAATAAAATTAACAAAGAATGATGGGTCATATATTACCATTGGTTCGTTATTATATCCATTTGGATAAATAATATTATATGCATGTTTTTCTGAATCTCTATAACCGCAGACAACTTCAGAATCAATCCCTAAAAATTTAAACATATTGTGTGCCATTCCAGACTTTTCAGAACAAAATGCACAATCATTATCTTTAAATTGTTTTATCGATATTCTTTTTCCTTTATTTGCCATATATGTAAAAGCTCTGCCAAGAATATCATCACTTGGTAAATAATCGTGTACTTCATAAAATATTGTAGAAAACAATGTGAGTTCACTATATCCACCTGCTTGTTTAACAGCTTTTATTAAATTAACATATGGAGTTATATCGTCATATACTAAATCAGGACATTCTGCATCTTTAAATTTATCTGCTGCTTTGTAATGAGTCTTTTCTGAAATATATTCTTTAAATGTTGTAGTGTAATTTTGCCCTACTGTAGTTTCAACTGAATTATTTTCTAACTCTGCTAATCTTTTGTTAACAAACTCAATGATATCTTCATCTGTTTTAAGACTAAATATTATTTTTTTAATTTCTTCTTTTTTCATATAATCACATCCTCGTATAATAGTTTTTGTAAGTGATTATTTTTAATATTTTACTTACATAGACTATTTTTCTTTTATATTTATTTTTATT
>CAZVVV010000033.1:0-8303 GCA_964630725.1 uncultured Muribaculaceae bacterium | reverse complement strand
CACACTTTTATTACTTAATTGCACTTATTTGTGCACTTTAGATTGATTCAACGAATGTTATTTTTTTAACGATATTGAAGTAGTTGGTTTAGGATGTATGATTTTCTTATTTGGAAGAAGCTAGTTTAATATTTTATCTTATAAAGTATAAAAAAGAATTATAGATGTCTTGACAATTTATAACTCTTTTTTGTGTTTATTAGTGGGTTTAAAGTATAAAATATAATAAAACCCTTGTATATCAGGGGTAATAAACATAATGGTGGAGATGAGGAGAATCGAACTCCTGTCCAAAAGCAAACTAATTTAAACGTCTACAAGTTTAGTTGATTAAGATTTTTCATTACTTACAGAATAATCAACAATTAAATAAGTAACTATCTTACTAATATTCATTACTATTCGTAAGAAAAATAGTAATATAGTCTGCTAGGTATTACCCTTAAATATTCCCACAGACTAGGAATATAGAAGAGTTTTGCTTTTTTATTTTAAGCAAATGCTAAATTTCTGTTTCCAGTTATATTTAATTGTGCATTTAAAGATTGCCATCTACTTGCAATTTAAATCGTATTGCTCATGTCGAAACCATATCATCCCCGTTTAGCAAATTATATCATAAATATGCTATTTATTCAATAATTTTTTGATATTGTTTATCTGATTTTATTAGTTTGTCTTTTTTTAATCTAAAGTGTACAAATTCCACTACAACTTTATTTTTCTTACAGATGTCTTCTATATTATATATATTTTCTTTTAATTTTATATATATTTCGTTTGGAACCATTTCATTTAAAGAAAATTGTTCTTGTTTTTCTATTATTTCATTCTTCATGGATAGAATAATTGATTTTTTTAGTTTATTAAAATAACTTTTTACTTTGCTTAATTCATAATATAATGAATAGTAAAATTCTGCTTTATCGTTGATATTTTTATTTATGTATATTGCTGGATTTATTCCTTTTACTTGGGAACATGCTCTTATATTTTTATCTAGAGATTCTTCTAGTACTAAGTATATTCCATAGTTATTTAATAGTTTAGTTATTTCTTTTATTGTATTTTTATTTTCTTGTTCTTTTAAAAGGTTTAAAAGGTCTTTTAAATTTTTAGAGTTATATGTTTTTACTTCTTGTCTTTTTGCTAGTTTATCACATCTTTTTATCCACATAAATGTTGCTTTTTTATCTTTTATTTCTTCCTGTGATATTATTTTATTATCAAAGTATTCTTCAAATTGATCAAATGTTCTTAGATTGATGTATTCTAAAAGATTTATGGCGTTTGTTACATATGATGTTTTGTCTTCTAAATCTATCCATCCTAGTTTAAATATTTCTTTTAGTTTGAATGTTTCTAAATATTTATTTATTTCTTGTTCATTTTCAAACTTATTTTTTAAATAATTATACATTCTCTTTTTTGATTCTACTTGCATTATATAGTTTGGTTCTATATCTGTTAGAAGACTTATTGCAATCATTAAATCTACTGATATTTCTGTTACTTCGTTTAATATTTCGTTCATGTGTTTTTGAGTAATTCCTAATCTTTGTGCAAAGTCAACTTGTGATATTTTATAAAATTCTAAGTATTCTTTTAGTACTGTTCCAAATCCAGACATATTATCACTTCCTACATATATAATAACATATTAAGTTTATATATGTAAAGAAAAGAATTGAAATTATCTATCTTTCAATTCTTTATTTATTCTTCTTTGTATGTCTTTTTCTTTTAGTGATTCCCTTTTGTCATAGTTTTTTTTACCTTTACAGACTCCTAGAAGTATTTTTACTTTGTTCTTATTAAAGTATATTTTTAATGGAATAAGAGTATAGCCTTCTTTTTCTATTTTATCTCTTAATTTTAATATTTCTTTTTTATGTAGTAATAGTTTTCTGGTTCTTGTCTCATTTTTTATGAATGCTCCAGTTTTGTCATATGTTTTTATAAACATATTTATTACATATACTTCATTTTTTCTAATTATTGCATAACTATCTTTGATATTGCATGTTCCTTGTCTTATTGATTTTACTTCGTTTCCTAGTAGTTCTATTCCACATTCATACTCGTCTTCAATAAAGTAATCATATTTTGCTTTTCTATTTAGTATTTCCATTTGGTTTTACCTTTTTTACTTTGGTGTTTGATTGTTTTATTGGTTCAAAATCTATTTCATAGTTTTCAGGATTACTTCTTGTTAATGTTACTTCGATTGTGTCTCCAAGGCGATATACTTTATTAGTTCTTTCTCCAATTATTATTTGTAGTTCTTCATCATAGTTATAATAATCATCCATTGTTTCAAAGCCCATTCTTCCTTCGACTAGATTGTCTAATTCAATGAACATTCCATTTTTAGTGAAGCCATTTATTTTTCCTATAAATTGTTCTCCAACTTTATTTTGCATAAATTGTGCCATTCTATATTTATTTGCTTGTTTTTCGCATTTTTCTGCTGCTATTTCTTGATGTGATGAGTGTATGGCAATTTCTTCTAATTTTGATTTATATAAATCTTGCATTAGTTTATCAAATTCACCATTTAGTATTAGATGTAATACTCTATGGATTGTTGTATCTGGATATCTTCTAATTGGACTAGTAAAGTGTGTGTAGAATTCTTTTTTTCTTGAGTCTACTCCGATTCCAAAGTGTCCTTCTTTTTGTGTTGTATATTTTGCTTTTGCCATGCATCTTAGAACCATTTGAATGAATATTTCTTTATTTTCTTTTGTTTCTAGTTCTTTTAGAATGTTTTGTATTACTTTAGGATCTGACATATTAACTTTAGTATTTATATCTACTCCATAGGTTTTAATTATAGTAAGAGTGTTTTTTAGTCTTTCTTCGTCTGGATATTCATGAACACGATAGATTGATTCTACTCCCATGTTATAGATGTATGTTGCTACTGTTTCATTTGCCGCTAGCATGAAGTCTTCGATTAGTGTTTCTCCAGTGTCTTGTATTCTTAGTTCTATTTTTTCTACTTCGTCGTTTTCATTTATATTTATTTTCTTTTCTGGAAGGTCAAAATTTAACATTCCTCTTTTTTCTCTTGATGCTCTTAGTATTTTTGCTAATTCTTCCATTTTATTTAGTGCTTCAACATATTTTACATAGTCTTCTTCTACTATGTTTTCATTTAATATTTTGTTTACTTTTTTATATGTCATTTGAATGTTCGAATGAATTACGCTTTTGAATATATCAAATGTTATTAAGTTTCCTTGTTTATCAAATTCCATTTCGCATGATAGTGCTAGTCTATCAACATCTGGATTTAGAGAACATATTCCATTTGATAGTTGTGGTGGATACATTGGACTTACGACTCCTGGCATGTAGACACTGGTTGCTTTTTCTCTTGCATCTAAATCTAGTTTTGAGTTTTCTTTTACATAGTTTGTTACATCTGCGATATGAACTCCTAGTTTATAGTTACCATTTTCTAGAATATCAATTGAAATGGCATCATCTATGTCTTTTGTGTCGTCACCATCAATTGTAAATATCATTTTATTTCTTAAATCTCTTCTTCCTTCAAGGTCTTTTTCTAATACTGATGATGGGATATAGTCTAATTCTTTTAATGCTTCTTCAGTGAATCCTATTGTAAAGTTATTAGCATATAGTATTTTGTTTTCTTCTAGTTTTGGGGCATTTTTGTGTCCAATTATGGTGTCTAGGGTAGCACGATAGTATTTTCCTTCTTTGGTTTTATCTATTTTTATACCTATTAGCATACCGTCTACTATTTTTGCATCTAAGTTTATTTTATACATGTCTTTTCCTACGACTGCATATCTTTCTTTATTGATGGTTTTTACTTCGGCAATTATTCCTTTTCTTTCTATTATCTTTTTGATGGTTCCTGTGTTATTATTGAAGTCTGTTATTCTTGCTAGTACTTTATCTCCTTCAAAACACATTTTTTGATATTCTTTATTTACATTTATTGTCTTATTATCGTAAGACACATAGCAATCACCATTTCTTTTAATGTGAAATATTCCTTCGACAAATGGGTTAAGGGTATAATTTTCTCCGCCTACACAGTAGATTAATTGTTTTTCTTTTAGTTCATCTATTACTTCTAAAAATTGTTCATATGTATAATTTGTGTAACCACTTTTTTTATAAATATCTTTTAGGTTAATAGCATTGTTTCTTGATATTTCTAATATATCTAGTATTTTTTCTTTCATTTTTATCACCTGTCTATATAATACCACAAAAAAAACAGAATTACATCTGTTTTGTTAAATAAATGAAATTACAGTACATATTATTACGAATAATAAGCCTAGTACTAGTGTAGTTCTACTTATTACTAATTCACTACCACGTTCTTTTCTATTTTTAAATAAATCGCTTGTTGAACCACTGAAGATTGCTCCAGCGTCGTCTGATTTACCACTTTGTAATAATACTATTATAATTAATAAAACGCAAATTACTAATAATGCTATTTCTAATATTGTCATAGTACGCCTCCCTAAATAACTAAGAGTATTTTAACATATTTTTTAGGGTAAATCAATAGTTTTAAGTAAAACCTATGACCTATCTGAATTTTCATTGTAAATGCACATTTTCAAAATAACGTGTTTTTAGTTTGATAATTTGTAATAGTTTAATGCTTAAGAACGCAAATATTAAAAAATATCTCGTTCATCTATTAATTTATAGTGTAACGAAATATTTTAAATTATAAGTTTTCTTCGATTCTTAAAAGTCTATTGTATTTACATATTCTTTCTCCACGAGATAATGAACCACTTTTCATGTAGGGTATTCCTAAACCTACTGCAAAGTCACTTATGAATGTATCTTCTGTTTCTCCGCTTCTGTGAGATATTATCATGTTTATGTTATTTTCTCTTGCTAATTTTATAGTATCTATCATTTCGCTTATCGTTCCTATTTGATTGGCTTTTAAAAGAATAAAATTGGTTGATTTATTTTCTATTCCTTTTTGTAATAAAGTTTTGTTTGTGGTATAAAGATCGTCTCCGACTATGTTGATGTTTAACTCATTTGTTAATTTAGCAAATCCTATAAAGTCTTGTTCTTCAAGTGGGTCTTCGATTGAGAAGATTGGATATTTTTTTATTAATTTTTTAAACATTTCAATCATTTGATTTGTATTTTTATAGTCATTATCTATTAAGTACATTTTTTTATTTTTATCATAGAATGATGATGCTGCGATGTCTAGAGCAATTAATACATCTTCTTTTGGTGTGTATCCTGATATTTCTATTGCTTTAATTATGGTATCTAGTGCCTCTTCATTGTTTTTTAGATTTGGCGCAAATCCGCCTTCATCTCCGACGTTTGTACTGTATCCTTGTTCTTTTAAAATGTTTTTTAGGTTATGAAATACTTCGCTTGCGATTTGTAGTTGTTCTTTTATAGTTTTTCTGTTTACCATAATCATGAATTCTTGAAATTCAATTTTATTATCGGCATGCATTCCTCCGTTTAAAATATTAAACATACACTTAGGCACTTGTTTACTTTTTCCAATGTATTGATATAGTTCTTTGTTTTCTTTTTGTGCACATGCTTTTATGTATGCGAGTGATACTGAAAGAATAGCGTTTGCTCCAAGATTAGTTTTATTTTTGGTATTATCTAGTTTTATTAATAATTCATCTAATTCTTGAAAGTTTTCAAAGTCTTTATTTATAATGTTTTCTTTTATTATAGTATTAACATTGTTTACTGCTTTTAAGACTCCTTTCCCTAGGTATCTTTTTTCATGATCACGTAGTTCTAAGGCTTCGTTTGAGCCAGTTGATGCCCCACTTGGAATGCTTGCTCTTCCTGTAATGTTTCCTTCAATTGTAATGTCTGTTTCTACTGTTGGCCATCCTCTTGAGTCTAATATTTCTCTTGATTTAACTTCTAATATTTTCATATTTTTCACCTATCCTTGTGAATATTATATAATATTTTTTATATAAATAAAACTTTTTTATTGATTTTAGTTCAAAAAAAAGTTATTATAGTAGTATGAAAATATAATGAAGGAGGAGTATTTGTATGAAAATTGTTATTCTTACACCAGAACAGTTTGATAATTTTTCTGATAATCATCCTCTTCATACTTATTATCAGACTTCTATGTATGGAAATTTGATGAGAAAGAATGGTTTTAAGGTGGATTATTATGGATTTGTTGATAATTCTAATATGCTTATTGGCGCTACTTTAATGCTTACTAAAAAGTTGTTTTTTGGTCACAAGTATGCTTATGCTCCACGTGGTTTTTTGATTGATTATGATAATAGGCAACTTATTACTGAACTTTCTAGGAAACTAAAGAAATATTTAGCAAAGAGTAATTATGTGTTTTTAAAGATTGATCCTCCGGTTGTTGCTAATAAAAGGGATAATGATGGTAATATTATACCAAGTCCTTATCATAATGATATAATAGTTTTTTTACAAAATAATGGATATAGTTATTTTGGCGATAATAAATTTTTTGGTACTGAAAAACCAAGATGGAATGCTATTTTAAAGGTTACTGGTTCTGCTTCTTCTTTGTATGAAAATTTTGATAGTAATATTAAGAATAAGATTAGAAAGGCTCAATCTAGGGGTGTTGAAATAGTACAAGGTAATCATAATGATATGGAAATTTTTTATAGTTTTGTTTATAAGAAACATTATAGAAAGTTGAATTATTATAAGGATTTTGGAGAATTTTTTGGTAATAAGTTTGAGCTTTATTTTGCTAAGCTTGATACTGAGAAGTATTTGACTAATATTAAAAAATTATATGAGGATGAAATTGCTAATAATGAAGATATTAATTCTAGGATACAGGAAGCTGGTAGAAAGAATAAAATTGATAATAAGCTTACTAATTCTAAGATTACTTCTGATAAGTTACTAGCTACTTATAAAAAAGAATTGGAATATGCTTCTTCACTTTTTGAGAAGAATCCACAGGGTATCATTATTGGTGCAACAGGAGTTATTATTGAAAAGTATGGTGTTGAACTTTTAATAGAGGGATATAATCCTAAATATGGTCTTTATTATCCTAATTTCTTACTTAAGTGGCATATTATTGAAAAGTATGCAAAGCTTGGTGCTGTTTATTTTCATTTGAATGCTATTACTGGATACTTTGGTAATAATAATAAATTTAAGGGCCTTAATGAAATGAAACTTGGTTATAATGCTGAGGTTACAGAGTATATTGGAGAGTTTGATTTGGTTATTTCTCCTGGACTTTATAAGTTTTATAAGACTTCGAAAGTGGGTAAAAAGAAAAATAGAACAAGTTAAAAAAATAGACTTTTGTGTCTATTTTTTTCTTATTTCTTTATAGCTTCATATGAAAGTGGTATGTCAACGTTTTCTACTCCATATTTATTATATGCAAATTGTTCAAAACTCATTGCTGTTGTTTTGTCATCTAAAAGTTCATAGTATTTTAAATATTCATTATATATAATATTAGCCATATTTTCTCTTGATTGCTCTATTTCTATTAATTCTCTTGAATTTGGTTTTGTTGTTTTTAAATACTCTGAAAATGACATTTTTCCTAAATCAGTATTTTTTACTTTTTCTATCAGATATTGTTGATAAAATTGTGTTCTTTGAATTTGAAGGTTTTCCTCTAATTCTATGTTTTTAATTTCTATTTGATTATTTGTTTGTTGTTTGTGTTCTGTGTATTCACTTTTTAATTGTTCTCTTAGTTGTTTCTTTTTTTCTTCTTGTTGTTTTTGATCATACTCACTTTTTAATTGTTCTCTTAGTTGTTCAGTTTTTTCTTTATCAATATTTAATCTATTTTTGTTTAATTCTGGATAATCTTGTAATAATGAATTTAGTGAGTTATTTAATTCTGATGCTTGCATTTGAAGTTCAAAGCGTTTTTCTTCGCTGTTTGTTTCTTTCATTTGTTGTTTTAGTAAATCTAATTGATTTTGAAGTTTTCTCATTTCTGATGCAGCATCAATTTTCTTTTTTATTCCTGAATTTTCATATTGTTTAGTAGTTGTTCTTTCTTGATCATACAAATTCTTTTGTTCTTGTTCTCTTATTTCTTTCATGCTTTGATATAATTCAGATTTTTTTGCTTCTGTATCTTTAAATATATCTATTAATTCATCTAAATATCTGATGTCTTTTGCTAGTTCTACTATATCACTATATTTTGATAGGAAGTTTTCTATTTGTTCTTTTTCTTTTGGATTTATATTGTAGTTTTTTGATATAAAGTTTTTTAATTTATAATATGTAGTTATTAATTCTTT
>CAZVVV010000032.1:0-8481 GCA_964630725.1 uncultured Muribaculaceae bacterium | reverse complement strand
GAGCAATAATTTAGTTTACTGCATTTAAAAACAGCAACCAATTAAGCATTAAAGATAAAGAATGGATAGATAAAAACAAAACAAGCATTATAACCGTTAATCTACCAAATAATTTAAATATTTATGGTGAAGATGGTGAAGGGGTACTATTTGATTATGTTACATATTTAGAAAATGAAACTAATTTAACATTCAATAAAAACCCATATAACTATCCATCAAATAATGAAGAACAAGAAGATCAAGCAGGTCTTAGAATGATAGTATTATCTAATAAAGATACACTTAAAAAAGACGATGTTATAATTGGCGAAGACAAATACGTCCTAATAAGTGCAGATAATAATATTATTGATAACTTTAATGAATTATCAACCCAAAAGATAGGTATTTTAGAAAATGATAAAGAAATAATTACTAATATTTATAGTAATAACTTTGCAAGTTATTCTAATATAGATAATCTAATTGATGATATTAAATCTAAAAAAATAGAATATGCTATTGTACCACGTCATTATTGCCTATCTAAAATCGTTGAAAACAAATTATATATAAACTATGATTTTACTGACTTATCAAACAAAATAATTCTACGTATGTCTACTAATGATAAACTAAATAGTGTAGTAAGTAAATACTTATCAAAATATAAAGAAGAATTATTTATAAGTGATTATAATAAAGAATTCATGAACTTTTATACAAAAATCATGAATATATCTGATGCAGATAAAGTATCCTTATCAAGTAAAACTTATAAATATGGATATGTTAAAACTAGTGCTTACAATTTAATTAATAATAAAGAAATCTACTCAGTCGCAGGACAATATATAAATACTTTAAAGAACATGGATAATATTGATTTTTCATACGTTAAATATGATACTAAAGAAGAATTATTAAATGATATAAAATCTAATAAAGTAGATCTTGCTTTTATAGACTTTGAATATAATGATGAAAAATCTTCTTATACAAATATTTCATCATCATCACTTGTAGCACTAAGTAAAGATTACATCAACCTAAATGGTAAAGATGGTTTAATGAATCAAAAAATATATGTTTATGGAAGTGAAAACCTATATAATTACATAAATAATAATTATAATGCTAACACAAGCACTATTAAAAAGATTAGTGAGTATAATGATGGTATTCTTTTAATGGATGAAGTTGATTATCTAAATAATAGAGATGATTTATCAGACTATAACCTAATATTTAAAGATTTATACCTATCAGGAAATGGTTTTTATGTTTCATCAAATGAAACAGTTCTATATTCACTTCTAAACTTTATTACAAGTTATGCAGATAATGATAATATAAAAAGCTTAGGTATGAAGTCAATCGTAGATAATTCTAGTAATACTAAAAACTTTAATAGTCTATACATTTTATTATTATCTATTGTACTTATTCCTGTTGTTCTAATAATATTAATAGTTATGATTAGTAAAATAAATACTAAGTTAAAGAAAACAAAAAAAGAAAATGTTCTTAAATACAATGATATGCTTACTTCTTTAAAAAATAGAAATTATCTTAATGCCAACATAGATAGTTGGGATGAAACTAAGATTTATCCTCGTACTATTATAATGTTAGACTTAAATAACTTAAAATATGTAAATGATAATTATGGCCATGAAGAAGGAAATAAACTAATTAAAAGAGCAGCAGCTATTCTTATTAACACTCAATTAGAAAAAAGTGAAATAATAAGATCAGATGGTAATGAGTTCTTAGTTTACTTAATTGGTTATAATGAAAAACAAATTAATACATACATAAATAAATTAACAAAAGAATTTGATAAACTACCACATGGTTTTGGTGTTGCTACTGGTTATAGTATGATTGAAGATGAAATAAAAACAATTGATGATGCTATAAACGAAGCAAGTATTGCAATGAGAAAGGATAAGCAGGAGAATAAATAATGAAAGGCGAAGTTAAAAGAATATATCAAAACTTTTTAGATGCTTTAAAAACTCCAGAACTTCGTATTTTACCAGGACAATTAGCATTCTATATATTGATGTCAATGATACCAATTATTGCAATTATTTCTCTTGTTGCATCAATATTATTTAATAATTTTGATTTAGCTAATGCCCTAAGTGGTATAATACCTGATGCCTTATCCAATATTATTATAAAATTAGTAGATAGTACTTCAGTAGGTAATGTAGCATTCATTATTGGATGCTACATAATATTAGGTTCAAATGGACCAAGCGCTATTATAATTGCATCTAATGCTATATATGGATTAGAACAACCTAACTTCCTAAGATTAAAAGTAAAAGCATGCGTGATGACAATGATCCTTGTTATACTATTACTATTTATAATAACAATTCCACTTTTAGGAAACATTATCTTAAAAAATATTATGGAATACTTTTCTATAACACACTTAATTAAAGAATACTATGGAGTAATAAGCATCATGAAATTACTAGGATCATTCCTAGTAATATATATAAGTGTTAAACTTCTATATACTCTTGGACCAGATACTTCAGTAAAAAGTAAACATACAACACTTGGTTCAATATTTACTACTATTGGTTTTATAGCATCAACAGAATTATTTGCATTTTATATTACTAATATAGCAAGATATGATGAGTTATATGGAAACTTTGCTAATATACTTATCTTACTTATTTGGATTTATTTATTAGCATACATCTTTGTAATGGGTATAGCTATAAATGTAAATAGGTATCAAAATGAGGAGTGTAATAATAATGAAAAAGAAATTAAATAAATTTAAAAATAGTTCTTTTATAAAGAAAGTGAATCCTTTTATAAATAAAATAAGTGGTTTTATAAAGCAATCATATTTATTCTTTAATGAAAACAAACTAGTATTTATCTATATATTTGGTTGTTTATTAAATGGCATTATACTAAGAGCATTCACAACTGATAACATATTTAGTATATCTCCAATATTCGCAGATCTTTTTGTAACTATATTCTTTGCATCATTTTACTTTTTATTTAAGAAAAAATGGCGTAATGTTTATCTTTATACAATGACTATTCTTACTACTTTAATTTGTATTTCTAATATAGTATATTATCACTATTATAGTTCCTTTATATCAATTACATTCATATCATTTGCATTAACCAATCATGAAACTGGAGATGCAGATGTATTAGGCAATCTACTAGAAATCAAATACTTTATACCATTATGGTTTCCTGCATGTATGTATTTATATGATCGAACACAAAAAAAACATAAAGAATTTTTAAAAGCAAAAAAATTCTCTAAAAATAAAAGTCTTAAATTTATGTATATTTGGTCTTTCATATTCTTAGCATTACTTCTTACAACATTAAAAGGAGTAGACTATGGAAGATTCTATACTCAATGGAATAGAGAATACCTAGTTAATAAATTTGGAGTATACCTATATCAAGTAAACGATGTTGTAAAAAGCATTGAGCCTAAAATGGCAACACTATTTGGTTCAGATAAAGTATATAAAGAAGTTAATGAATTCTATAGTGATCGTAGTGATAAACAAGACTATAAAAATGAATATACCAATATATTAAAAGGAAAAAATGTCATTGCAATCCACTCTGAAAGCATGCAAAAAGTCCTTATTAATATGAAAATAAATGGTACTGAAATTACTCCAAACCTAAATAAATTATCAAAAGAAGGAATTTACTTTAGTAATTTTCACCCACAAGTAAGCTTTGGAACAAGTAGTGATACTGAATTTACTATGGCAACATCTCTTCTTCCTGTTAAAAGCGGTTCAGTATTCATAAACCATTCAGATAAAGAATACGTTTCTATGTATAAATTATTAAAAGAAAAAGGATATTATACATTTAGTATGCATGCTAACACTGGAGACTTTTGGAACAGAAATATAATGCATCAAAATCTTGGATATGATAAGTTCTATGAAAAAAAATCATATGTAGATGATGAAAATATTGGATTTGGTCTTTCTGATAGATCCTTTATGAGACAATCAGTAGAGTATATAAAACAAATCAATCAAGAACATAAATTATACTATGGTACATTAATAACACTAAGTAATCATACACCATTCTCATATAATGAATTATTCGAAAAATTAGACCTTACAATGACTGTAAATGGTAAAAAATATCCATATATGGAAAATACTAAATTAGGAGATTATTTTACATCTGCTCATTATGCAGATGCCCAAATAGGATACTTAATATCACTACTTGAAGAAAATGACCTTTTAGATAATACTGTAATTGTTATATATGGAGACCACGATGCTAGAATATCCACTTCAATGTGGAATAGATATTACAACTATGATTATAAAACAGATAACATCCTAGATTCAAGTGATCCAAATTATAAAGAATTAGACTACTATTGGCAAGAACTTAACAGAAGCACTCCTCTTATAATATGGAGTAAAGATGAAGTATTTAAAACTAATTATTCTAAAGAAGTAGATACCGCTATGGGAATGTATGATGTATCAGTTACCCTTGGTAATATGCTTGGAGTCTATAATAAATATGCTTTAGGAACAGACGTCATGGATAAAACAGATAACTTAGTAGTATTCCCTAATGGTAACTTCCTAACTAACTATGTTTTTTATAATAATAACAAAGGACAATACAAATTATTAAAAAATACTCCTCTTAGTGAAGACTATATAAAGAAAAATAAAGAAAAAGCTGATCAAATACTTGAAATATCTAATAACATAATAGTCTATAATTATTTCGAAAAAGTATTATCAGAAAGTGAATATATAAAGGAGAAATAATATGAAAAAGAAAAAAATTACTTTGATCATTATAATATTATTACTTGTAGTCTTATTAGCAGTCGGAGGATACTTTGGATACAAAGCAGTAAATAAAAATAAAACTGCAATCGGAACCACTGCTGTAGTAGATAAAATTGATAAATATGGTTATACACTAGAAGAAGATGCTCCAAAAGTATATAAAGAATTATTTAAAGAACTTCAAGATGTTTTAAGCAAAGATGAAGTAGACTATGAAGAATATGCTAAACTAGTTGCTCAAATGACAGTAGTAGACTTCTATAACTTAGATAATAAAGTATCTAAAAACGATATCGGAGGAGTACAATTTATATATAGTTCTTACAAAGAAAACTTTGTCCTTGAAGCATCAGAAACAGTATATAAATATATTGAACACAATCTATATAATGATAGAACACAACAATTACCAGTAGTAGACTCATCATACGTTGATAGTATTAAAACTGAAAAATATCAATATCAAAAGATAAAAGACGATGAAGCATACAATGTAAATGTAAAACTAACCTATAAAAAAGATATGGGTTATCCTTCAAATGTAGTAGTAAAACTATTACACAATGATGGTAAACTAGAAGTTTATTATATGAAATAATTAACTATATGACCTAAAGTTATATGAATTATAAAAACGCAACTAAATATAGTTGCGTTATTCTTTTTTCACTATCACTATGAATAGTTTTTCCTGCTTTTTATTGAAGAACAATTTCTAATGTGATAAAATTATTCTTGGAGGACACAATATGAAAAGAAGTAAAAAAAATATTAATAAAAAAATTAAAATAATTAAGATAATAGTATTAATCCTATCAATCATACTAGTGGGAGAACTAATATATATGGGAGCATTATCCTATAAACAAAATAAAAATAATACATATTATACTTTTATAAACGGATTAGTATCCACTGATAAAGGCTTTGTTGGAGTAGGTAACTCAGACTTTAAATATGGAAAAAGTCATAAAAAACAATCCTATTCAAAAGCATTATTAAATGTTTATAATAAAGACTTTAAAGTAAAAAAAGAAATTATGTTAGATTTAGGAAACAATTCCTATTACAATGATATAGTAAGTGTTGATGATGGTTTTATAGCAGTCGGAGCTATTGAAATGAATGATAATCATACTGTAAATGGTGCAAGCGAAGGATTAATTATTAAATATGATAAAAACTATAAACAAGTATTTAGAAAAAACTTTAAAATACTAGGAAATACAGAATTTACTAAAGTAAAAGCACTATCCGATGGTAGCTTTGTAGTAGTGGGAAAAAGTATATATGAAAAAGATGTAATTGGAAACCATACTACTGGTGGCGCAATAGTAGTTAAATTCGATAAAGATGGAAAAGAAATAACAAGAGCAAACTATAAAGGCCCATTCAAAGGAATATTTACAGACATTTTAGTAGACACAGATGGTTATGCAGTCGTGGGTAGCATTAATGATTCTACCGCAGTATTAATAAAATACGATGAAAATCTAAAAGAAAAATGGCATTATCACTATTCATACACAGATACATTAGGATTTACAAGTATCAATAAAATAGATGATAACTACATACTTACTGGTACAAAACTAGACAGTAAAGATAAATTAGACTATTATAAAGCATCATTAGTAATTGTAAATAATAATGGTAAGAAAATAAAAGAAATAACATATAAATCAAGCAACTTTACTGTATTTAATGATTTATTAATTGATAAAGATAATAATATAACAGTAGTCGGAGTAACCGGAATAAAAGGAAAAAATACTGTTACTGATGGTATTATAGTAACTTATAATAAAGACTACGAAGTAACAAAAGAAGAAAAACTTTCTTATAGCAACAATGAATCATATAACAAAATATATAATTTTAATAATAAAAAATATATACTTGGATATACTAACTCTAAAATAAAAGGTATAAAAAGTAATGGTAAAGACTATTTTCCAATTATAAAAGAATTAAACTAAACATAATAAAAGATACGATTTATTCGTATCTTTTATTCTTCATCAACAAATATTGCACCAACTGGACAATTTTCCTTTGCATCGATTACAGCTTCTTTATTTTCTTCTTTTACTTCTTCACCAGTTGCCACTGCAATACCTAAATCATTAATTTCAAACTCATCAGGTACTAATGCTTGACAAGCACCACAACCAATACAAGTGCTTTCTATTACACGAGCTTTCATAAAATTACCTCCGTAAATATTATATAATAAAAAAAATATAAAAACAATTATTTTCTTTTTAAATAATTTATGCTATACTTTAGATAATAGGTGATGTATAAATGAAAACTAGAATGGATAAATACGATGAAAATACTTCAAATCTAAGAAGTGAAAAAAATAAAAAACTATATGATGAAGTATCAGATATGAATATTGATTATGTAGATATAGATATTAATAATGTAATAGATTTATCAAGCAATAAAAAAACTGGTGCTCGTGAAGAATATAAAAAACAAAAAGAATTAAATTACATCATCCCTAATGAAAAAAAGAGTAGGGAATACATAGACAACACATTAGAAAATAAAGAAGATAGAGTTTATGATATTAATGAAATATTAAAACTTGCAAAAGAAAACAAATTGTTTGACAGTGACTCTTCAAAGAAAAGAATGATAAATACTGAATATATATTTTAACTAAACTAGATTTAGATGAAGTTACAAATAAAGAATATTCAAAAGAAAACTTACATGATTTAATTGATACCATTTATGAAAAAGAAAAAACTACTAAAAAACAAGATAATATATTATCTGAAAAAGAAGATTTAAATAGTGATGATCTACTTAATCTAAAAGAAGACACAGTTAATCTAAACGAAGATATAAGTAAAGATATTCTAGATAAAACCATTACTGAAGTAGTACCTAAAGTCATAAAAGATGAAGAACAAGATGAAGAACAAGAAGACAAAACAGAAGACACTACTACAATAAATGAAATGACTGATACTATTGAAATAGATGAAATAATATCTAAAAAACTTCTATTTATAATAATATTTGTCCTAATCCTACTTGGAGTATCAGCATATATAATACTAAAGTACTTTAATATTATATAGTGCTTTTTTTATTTTATTTAAATATATTTTAATATGAGAATGTATCTTAAGAATAATAAAAAGAAAACTATTAATCATAAAAAACTAAAAGTAATTATACTATTAATACTTATATTTCTTATTATAATTTTAATAGGAAAACTAATAAGTAATATTTCATCTTCATACATGGAATATGCAAAAAGTGAAGCATTAGAAATAGTTAATTTAAAAATAAATAATTCTATAAAAAAAGATACATTTAACTATTTAAAAGATGATCTTTTTTATGTTACAAAAAATAGTAATAATGAAATAGAAATGATAGACTATAACACTTATAAAGTAAATCTATTTCTAGATAAAGTCACTTCTTCTGTTCAAGAAGAAATAACAAAACTTACTAATGAAAAGAAAACCTTTTATATTCCATTTTTCTCTATATTTAATAACCCATTAATCAGTAATATAGGTCCAAACATACCAGTTAGACTAAGTCTTACCAATGCTCTCTATTCCAACGTAGAAACCAAAATAAAAGAATATGGAGTAAACAATTGTAT
>CAZVVV010000031.1:0-8515 GCA_964630725.1 uncultured Muribaculaceae bacterium | reverse complement strand
GTTATATTCAAAGTGATTCCCTGAACGCAACTTGTTCACGGATTTGTGTTCAACGTAGGGTTATATATCTTACGGGGATTGGGTAAAATATGTTGAACGGCCTGCAGGAGGTTTATTCATACAGGTGTATGATTCGTAACCTCGTCAAAAGGGATATCCGGGGTCGCTACAAAGGTTCTGTATTAGGATTTATCTGGAACTTTATAATGCCCTTTGTTCAGATTATAGTTTATATTCTTGTGTTTACGCAGGTATTTAAACCCTCTCTGGACAACTACGCAATCTATCTTACGACGGGAATGATTGTTTGGATTTGGTTTTCTGATGGGATACAGGAATCTTCAGGAACAATGGTTTTAAATGCGGATATGCTCAAAAAGATTTATTTTCCAAGAAGTGTCCTTCCGATTTCGGTCATTCTATCACGGACAGTCACGTTCTTGATCACGCTTGTTGTTCTTTTTGCCATTATGATCGTTACCGGTTTCGGCATATCCTTGACCGCACTGTTCTTGCCTGTAGCCATGTTGATCATGCTAGGATTTATGCTTGGTCTTTCATTGATTTTGTCGGCATTAGATGCATACCTTCGCGACATTCAGTACATAATAACTGCCTTGATGATGGCATGGATCTGGCTCACACCGATTATGTACGCAAGAGGTTCTACGGAATCTGTTCTTCTTAATACGATTTTAAATTATAATCCTCTTACTTACATATTTGAATTGTTTCAGGATGTTCTGTATTGGAAAGTATTTCCCGACATGTGGACTTTGGGTATTTGCATACTTATTTCTGGGATTACACTGGTAGCCGGAGTTCTAATTTTCAGGCGTTTGGAATGTGATTTTGCAGAGGTGTTGTGATGGATCCGGAAATCGCTGTGGAAGTAAAGGGCGTCTACAAAGATTTCAACACTCATAGGAAAGCAACCAGCCTCAAGGACCTCATAGTATATCATGACAGGAAAGAGTCTGATAAAATTCACCATGTCCTCAAAGATATCAATTTTAAAGTCAAGAAAGGAGAGGCTCTGGCAATCATCGGACGTAACGGTTCTGGTAAAAGTACGACTCTTAAACTTCTTGCAAAAATCATTCGGCCCAACCGCGGCACTATAGAAATAAACGGTAAAGTCGCATGCCTTATTGAGTTGGGGGCAGGATTTCATCCTGATATGACCGGTCGCGATAATGTTTACATCAATGCTTCTTTTTTTGGTATAAATGAGAAAGAAGTAGATCGGAGAATGAATCAAATTATCGAATTTTCTGAAATAGGGGATTTTATCGATGAGCGTATTCGCAATTATTCGTCAGGAATGTACTTAAGACTTGCATTTTCCGTGGCGAGTAATGTGGATGCTGATGTTCTTCTAATTGATGAAATCTTAGCGGTAGGAGACATTCGGTTTCAGGAGAAGTGTTTCAACAGACTACAAGAATTCAAAAATGGTGGCGGCACCATAATTCTCGTTACGCACAGCATTGAACAAGCTGAAAGATTTTGTGAAAATACAATTTGGATAGAAGATGGTGTGATTAAAGAATTCGGGCCTTCAAAAGAAGTTTGTAAAAAATATGAAGAAGCGATGCTTGGTGAAAAAAGCAATGAAGAACGCGGTAACGATGTTTAAAAAAGAGAAATGTAAGGAAATTACCGTAGCATTCATCATCGGGAGTGGATATGGGGACCACCTTATTTTTGCGAATTACCTATGGCATTTGAAAAAAACTTTTTCAGAAATTAGGTTCATTTTTGATGTGTACTTTTCTGCAGGTTTTGGTTTGGCCCGCACAATTTTTGAAGAAGGGGACTTTGTCAGACATCTCTTCAAAGCGCCAGAATCTTTCAAATCAGAAGAGTATGACTGTGTATTTTGGTTTTGTAGGTATCCCAAAGTTGAATACTGTAACCGTAAAAAAGTGAAATCTACATTTCCAGATTTTTACGGATATATTAAAGATTGTGAACGGTTTTACAGCGAGAATCATCTATTATTTGATAATTCACCGTACTTAGATGGATATTCCGCACTTATATGTATATCTAATAGCACCACTCGTTTACAACAACCTGATTTTGATGGTCGTTTAAGAATTGGAAAAGATTTCAAGTATCCGATACCTCTGTCAAAAAATTCATTTGAATTTTTTAAAAATAATCATATCGGAAAAAAATTTATAACGATACATCGGGGAAATGATACTACCTTTGAAGGGGATGCTGTAAAGTTATGGCCTCTGAAGTTCTATAATGAATTGGTAATTTTGTTAAAACAGAAATATCCCGAATATTTGATAGTTCATCTTGGTGTTTCTAGAGATCGCTGCCCTGTGATAAATGGTGTAGATGTTGACGTTGTAGGTAAAACAACGATGGAAGATGTGAAACTACTCCTGAAATTCTCCTCGCTGCACATAGACAGTGAGGGCGGTTTTGTCCATCTCAGAGAAAATCTGAGCGGTGGACAGAGTGTTGTTCTGTTTGGACCCACTGATCCTCGTTTTTATGCATATGAAGGCAATATCAACATTAAAGGGGATGGATGTGACATTCCTTGTGAATGGATAAAAAAAGATTGGATGATTCATTGTTGTAAGGGGTATAGTGTTCCCCCCTGCATGACTTCAATAACGCCTGAGGCAGTAATGCGTCGCATAGTTTCAGAATGGAAATCTAAGTGAGGAGATATGGTGATCAGAGAGTATCTTCGTATGACGGTAGACTGCGTCAAAACACAAGGTGTTGGAGTTGCAGTAAAAAAAGCATTTGGAGTAATTCGTGGCAAATTAGCTAATGGGTCTAATCCTGTTTCGGAGAATGACTATGCAGACTACGTGCATTACATCGAAGAGTTGAATTTGAAACTTCGTATGCCGGATAGTAATATGGAGTTTATTCAAAATTCTGGTGAATTTTATGAACCCCGGGGTGGCGACGTGAAATTAATTGCATGGTACCTCCCCCAATATTATGAAATGGAAGTCAACAACAAATATCATGGTAAAGGGTTCACAGAATGGACTAGTGTTACCCGCAATATTCCTTTGTTTACAGGACATATTCAGCCGCATCTCCCATATGATGTAGGGTTTTACAATTTGACTATGTATGATAGTTTGAAAAGACAAGTAGATTTAGCTAAAGAGTATGGGATTTATGGGTTTTGTATTGACTACTATTGGTTTTCTGGTACCAGAACTATGGAAAAACCATTGAACCTGCTTTTAGAAAACAAAGATCTAGATATTCACTACTGTTTAAATTGGTGTACTGAAAATTGGACCGCACTTTGGGATGGAGAAAATAAAGGGTTGATTTTTGAACAAAAACTTGAACCTGAATGCGATCGTCTTTTCTTTGATGATATTTTACCATATTTCCGTGATGAACGTTACATAAAAATCGAAGAAAAACCAGTTCTTATGGTATACAAGTGTAAATTATTCGAACGGGAACGTTTTATGGCGTTTTTATCAAATATTCGTACGTATGCAAAAGAGTCCGGTTTTCCAGATCTTTATATCATGCTAACTACTGCTGATTTTAAAGAAGATGTAAAATCTTGGGGCGCAGATGCGTTATGTGAATACCCTACGACTAGCATCGGGGGAAACATTTGCGTGGACATCAAGGGATATATCAATCCGAATTTCAAATCGAGAAACACCATTATCGATTATTCTCGTATTGTGTCCGAAAGAACATACTGGCGGGCATATCCCTCTGCATCTTGCTATTATTCTGTACTTACTAATTTTGATAACAGCCCTCGGAAAGGTTACTCTGAAAATTGTATAATTACAGTGAACTCCAATCCAGACGAGTATAAACGTTGGTTAAAAGATGTAATTAGAAGAACTAAAAAGGAGCATCGGGCTGATGACTGTTATGCATTCATTCTTGCCTGGAATGAATGGGCAGAATCTGCACATCTAGAACCGGATATGTATTATGGGTATGGGTATCTCGATGCAACTAAGCAAGCATTAAAAGAAGAATCTTGTCCAGATACAGGCTACATTGAAAGGCAGGTTCACAAAAAACAATCTTTGGGTATTGACAATCTTCAGTTTTACATCCATTGTATAGAATCTCTTGGTGATGTAATTGCTTGCGAACCAATTGCTAGGTACTTAAAAAAACAATATCCTGGTTGTAAGATTACTTGGATATCTAAGAAAAGCACATCTGCGGTGGTGAAATATAATCCCTACCTCGACGGAGTAATTGAAGTAGATTACTTGGGGCAGTCTATAGAACTCCTCGAAAAACTTAAAAAAGATGAACATAACGTTATAGTAGACTGTCATCAGGACGGCAGGCGTTGTGTAATAACCAATAAAATACATAGAAATCCGATAAATCCTCAAATTAACGAGTATACATATCTTGATTATGGATCTTTACTGGCGAATTTCTGTTTATCAGCAGGTCTCCCTCCGCTTATTGATGCACCTCAATTCCACTTTGATCCACAACTTCAGAAATTTAGTGAAATTGGTGGGAAATATGTAGTATTCCATTGCAAATCTGCAGAACTTTGTAAGGATTGGACTGTTGATAAATGGAATGCACTTGCAAACAAATTGATCAATGAGGGCTATTCTGTTATAGAAGTAGGTTTAGAACCTCAAGTGTCATTTAAAAATGAAAAATATTATGATTACACCAGTGTCAACGACATTCAAAAAATCGGCAAAATTATTGAGGGTGCATTTTGCTTTATCGGAGTTGATAGTGCATTTGCACATCTTGCAAATTGTGTCGGAACATATGGTATTTTAATTTTTGGCAAATACAAATATTTCGACAAACCGATGATGTATACTGGTGATTATTCGAACGGAACAAATGCGACCATTCTTTTTGCAGAAAATGATCAACCTGCTGCAGATGTGGCTGTGGATGATGTGTTCTGGACGTTTAAAGTCAAATGTGAAGGTCAAACAGATTTGTCAAAGTAATTATGAATAAATTTTACTGCAGAGGTGGGGCTTACCTTGGGAATGATTAGTCCATTAGGTATGCGTTTGACCCGTTCGGCAGGGGCACCGAGGTCAAATACTGCTACGGGGACACCGGTAGATATAGCTTCCTCGGTCGTAAATGAGTATGTTTCTGGCCAGATTGATGGGATGAATACGAGATTAATACTATCCCCTTCGAAGAGTTCTGGGACTTGTTCGACCTTGTACGGTCCTTTTTCAATTAGGTATGAAATCGGTGTGCAATATGTGGTTCCGTAATGTATAATTTTCATATTATACTTTCTTTTTTGAATAATTTCACACATGTCTCTGATAATTTCTGAACCTTTTTGCAACATAAGATCTCCTAAAACCGCAATATGTATTTCGGAGTCAATCGGAGCAGGTATAACGTTACGAATTATTTGTACAGAATGTGGAACGATCTGTATCTTTTTTGAACAATCGTAAACTTTTTCAAAAATCTTATATGAAGCGTCTGAAAATGCAGTGATTGCGTCACATATTTCAAAAAAATCGGCCCATGTTTTCCGCCATTTATCAATAGTGCTGAAAATAATTTGTTGATGAGGATTATTATTGAAGCAATTATTGCAACGAGATGTGTCTTTGCAAGGTATACAGTACTGTCCAGACTGATTCAATAGCAGAAATGAAGGGCATATGGCATAGTAGTCATGTAACAAAAATTCTATTCTAGAGGTTTTGCTTTCTTTCACATTTCTGAGCATATCCATTATTTCCAAAAGATTGTGGAATCCAATCATTTCATTGATAATTATTTCGGTAATCTCAAATTGTTTCAAAAAGGTAACAATCTGGGGTGCGACATCACATATTAACATTTCTTTTGAGTCTTGTGCATATAATTTAATCACATATGATCCCGAGGTTTCGCTCAGAACCAATACTCCAAAACCACCCCTTTGTTTTTCAATAATTTTATTATGAAGGTATTTTGTCGCTCCTCCACCCCATTGATGTGTTACGAAAAGGATGAATTGCGTAGGGATATTCGCAACATTAATTTGGAGTTCAGTTGAAATTTTGCACGCTCCTGTTTCATCGATTGCATAACCTTTGAGTGGGCAGGTCGGTTTTATAGTGCCCATAAAAACACGTCTGTCGTAAACGGGATTATGCACTCTGTAGGTTACGTATACCTTAAGTCTGCATCCAGAAAGGACATTCAACGAGCACCTCAGAATTGAATCAAAGCATTCAATTTCAATATACTTAGAACCAATCCCGTCAAAAATTTCGAGGAGATATTTTCCATCTTTTGCAAATCCCTTGGCAGCGATTCCGTTAAACACCCAATGGTTTGGCCTTTCCTCTTGAAAATGAATTTTTGTGATTGTTTTTTCAGAATATGTGCCGTTTTTGTCAAAATATCTTAACCTCAACATATCGAATATACTGAAAAGTGAAGGTGGGAGATGCTTCTCCGCCAACCGATATAGACGAATTAATCTGTTGAAACTGCTGGGATTCATAAGTCACCTAAATCCTAAGAATAAATACTCGCAGGTTGATTGATTATATAATACGCCTTATTACAACGAATACAACGAGATAACTCTAGAATTTTGTATGGCTGTTGAACGCTGAGGATAAGTAATAATTTATTGTTTGTTTTAGATTTTAGCATACGCATATTATGCGAGATTTCAAAGGGATTGTATGGGCGAGTCTGAGTCTCCTTCAAAAAATAAGGTGCTGTTTGAGCAAAAGAAGAGTCACAAAAGTTTATTTGGTCTGTTCAAATGGGGCCTTCTTTCGAAGACCTACATTGAGCTGTATAACTATCCCAATCAGCATTCTGCAGCATATCATAGATTTTACAAACGCATAAGGCAATTAACCTGGAAATTTGAAAAAGGAATAATATCTGAAGACTGTCAGTTGGATCCGTTGCAATTCAATATTTTATTCATTACTTTCGGGGGAATCGGAGAGTCTTTAATTAATGCTAATTTTATCAGCAAATTCCAAAAAAAAGTTAACTCAGAAAAAGTTCACATAGATGTTGTGGATGTTCATCGTCCTGAGATAAGGGCTTCAATTTTTGAAGCATTACAAGATGCAGGGATCAGAACGTATGGTATGGAATTTGAAAATAATTTTCAGAATTATGATGCAATAATCCGTATTGTGAGATATCCTGTCATATTATTTTTGAATGAAACAAAATTGTGTGTGGTTCCGCAATTGAAAAGATATTTTGATGCATGGAAAGTATTTGAAGGCGCACACAGAGATATGATTATATCTCACCCATTCATGGATTATGAAGGGATTGCACACTCTATCAATGCCGGAATTAAAAGGTTTCAACAACCAGATATAAACAAATTAGTGGGTGTTGTTGATCTTGACTATCCAATTTCGTCTGGAACTTCTGAAATTTTACAGAAATATGACTTGCAAAACATCGAGTATATCACAATATCTTGTGACACGGGTTTTTCAACAGGTGTATCTACTAAATGCTGGCCTGATACTAATTATAAAAAATTGCTTTGTATGTTCAAAGACAGATTCCCAGGTGTGCTTACAGTAGCTATTGGAAGCAGTACTGACAGTTCCGCTTTGTCTTATGCCGATTTAGATCTGCGTGGAAGGACGACGTTGAACGATTTGAAAACCCTCCTAGGTAACGCTCGCCTCCATATTTCCGGAGAGGGATTATCTGTGCATTTGCGGCATGTTGTTAAAGGTGGAAGATCGATTGTTATTTTTGGATCTACCTCCTCTGCTTTCTATGGGTATGCAGAAAACATCAATATTTCTGAACCTTGCTCTAACGGGCCTTGTGAATGGAAATCAAAGACTTGGGCTACAGAATGCCTTTTGGGGGAAAATCCACCTCCCTGCACTAGCAAGATTTCTGCAGAGAGGGTATTTGCCGAATGTGAAAAGGTATTGTGTTCCGTACCGCATTCTGTGGTCAAAGATTGATTTGTTGACTATCTTCCCGAGGTAATTTTATGTCAAATTCGGCTAAAAGGCAATCTGGAACAGTATTTGATGCTAGCTACGTCAATATGTCTCATCCTTCATCAGATATTCTTGAACATAATCTTTTACGCCCTCCTCAAGGGAATAGAATGGTTCTGAATATCCAGCACCTCTCAGTTTGTCAATTTTTGCTTCAGTGAAGTATTGGTATTTGGCACGGAGTTGTTCCGGCATTGGAATGTATTCAATATTTTCTTTTTTGTTCATTGCCGCAAAAGTTGATTTTGCAAGATCTGCAAAGCTTCTAGCATGACCTGTTCCGAGATTGAATAGTCCACTGATCTCTGGGTGGTCTATCATAAAGGATACTACTTTGCATAGATCTTTGACATAGACAAAATCTCTGAGCTGTTGTCCGTCTTGATAATCTGGATTATGAGATTTGAACAACTTTACTTTACCAGTTTCATTAATCTGATGGAACGAATGAAGAATAACACTCGACATATTTCCTTTGCAGTCTTCGTTCGGGCCGTACACGTTGAAGAATTTAAGGC
>CAZVVV010000030.1:0-8762 GCA_964630725.1 uncultured Muribaculaceae bacterium | reverse complement strand
AAAATAAATAATGAAATAGATAAAGAAGTGGTATTATTTCTAGCAAAAAAAACATCAGATAAAATAAAAAAACAAGACGAAGAAATAAAAAATATAAGATGGGTTGATCTAAATCAAGCATTTGACATAATAACATATGAAAACACTAAAGACATATATAAAGAAGTATTGAAAGACATTAAATAAGTCTTTTTTTCTTTAACATTTTCTCCATTTCCTTAACAAATATTGAAGGTTTCCTTTTATTACTAAATAAAAAACAACATCCACGAGTTCTAGTAATTGCAACATAAAAAAGCCTTCTTTCCTCTGCATAAGGATAAATTTCATTAGAATTAGAAACAAGTCCTAATATTTTATCTTCGTTTATTTTATTAGGAAAACCTAAATATCTATTATCAAGATTTATAACAATAACAACATCTTCCTCTAAACCCTTAGCTTTATGAACAGTCATATAATACATTTCAATATCCTTATTATTAGCATAAATAATTTTCTCTCCATCAAATAAAAAACTTTCATCAATAACCATATTAATATCCTCATTATTTCTACCTAATACCATAATCGGAGATTTAAACTCCTCATAAACCTCTTCAATAAGATTTTTAAAATCATTAACCACATCATTATAATACACAATCCTAATAGGACACTCCATTCTTTTCTCAGAAATAAGATTTTTCCTTATTTGTTTTTTATTTTTCATAACAAAACTCCCCGCTAAATCAATTAACTCCTGACTATTTCTATAAGTGTTTTCAAGTTTCAATACTCTACAATCATCAAAATACTCTTCAAAGTTAATAAATAAATCCAAACAACACCCAGAAAACTTATAAATAGATTGAAAATCATCACCAACCACTAATAAGTTACAAGAAGTACACTTAATAATTTCATTAATTAAACAAAATCTTATATAAGAAGTATCTTGATATTCATCAATAATTATATATTTAATATTACTCTTAACACCATTCTTCGCTACATATTCAGTCGCAGTAATAATCATATCATCAAAATCAATTAAATGATTCAAAGACATATAATCAGTATACTTAATATAAATATTAATACAAAATATTAGAAATAACTTTCCCTTTTTATAACGCCCATATTTACCAGTTTTAAGCCTATTATAAAAAGAAATAAAATCACTAAGAACAAATCCATTACATTTAAAAAGTTTTAAGAAAGTAACAATATTTCTCTTAAGAATATTTAATTTATAATAATATTTGCTTAAAAAGACCAAATAATCATCCTTAATATTAATACTATAACTATAATCAAAGTAATTCATAATATATTTCATAAAATGAGGATAAGCAACCACATCATAACTAAAAAAATCATTACAAATACTATTTAACAAATCATCATCACTTATATCATAATGATAATTATTAAAACTTAATATTTCAAGAGCAAGCTTATGAAAAGTATAAACATTGACATTATATTCCATATCATTTAATTTTTTCATCAGACTACAACAAGCTTTATTAGTAAAAGAAATACAAATAATTTCTTCTTCCTTAACACCAAGATACTTTATTAAATAATTAATCTTACCAAGAATTGTCAAAGTTTTACCAGAACCAGCTCCCGCTACTACAAGTACATGTTTACTATTATCTAAAACTATCTCTTTTTGAAAACTATCCAATTCAAAACCACATATTAAATCATCCAAAATAATCACCTCGAAACCAATATAAACAACATCCTAAAAAAAATCAAATCACCAAAATTAAAAATTATTACAACTAAGAAAGATGAAATTTGAAAATTAAATCAAAAAATATGTTGAAAACTAAAAATTATTTCAAAAACATTGATAAAAAATTAATAAGTAAGCATTTACTACAGTAATAAAATGTAATATAATCAAAATATAAATATTTTTATGAAAGGAGTAAAAATTATGCAACACGTATCAGATAAATCAAGACTAATAGCATTCTTACTTTGTTTCTTTTTTGGAGGATTAGGTGTACATAGATTCTATGTAGGAAAAGTAGGAACAGGAGTACTATATATTTTTACATTTGGCTTATTCGGAATAGGAGTATTAGTAGATTTTATTATGATTCTATGCGGAAGTTACACTGATAAACAAGGAAACTTTGTAACTAGTTGGGATGTTTAACACAACATCCTATTTTTTACTATAAAAAATATAGTAAAAACATTAAAAATTTGGTATACTAATCTTATAATAGAGAAGGAGAAGTAACAAATGGCAAAAGAAGTAAACAAAAAAATATTATACTTAGTCCTGATATTCGTAGTAGGAGCAGTGGTAGGATACATCTATGAAGTAATATTTTACTTACTACAAGATCATCAATTAATAAATCGTGGAGTATTATATGGTCCATACTTACCAATCTATGGAGCAGGAGCAGTCTTAATATATTTGCTAAAGCCACTAAAAAAACATCCAGCACTATTCTTTATATCAGTCATGTTAATAACAGGAATACTAGAATATGTAATTGGACTATATTGTTTAAAAGTAAACCATACAAAACTATGGGATTATACTGGACTATTTCTAAACATTCAAGGCCTAGTATGCTTAAGAAGTATTATATCATTTGCAATCGGAGGATTAATCTTAATCTACATAGTAGACCCACTTTTAGAAAAAAAAGTAACTGAAATAAGCGGAAACACTGAACTGGCAATATGTTCTACATTCATTTTAATATTTATTACAGACATAATATTAAGTATTAATTTTAGAACACCACCAGGACCATAAAAAGGAGAGAAAATATGAAAAAAACAAATAAAAAAGGATTCACATTAATAGAATTACTCGCTGTAATAGCAATAATAGCAATAATCGGAGCAATAGCAACACCAAATGTAATAAAACTAATAACATCAAGCAATCAAGAACAAATAATAAGTGATGCAAAACTTGCAATAAGTAAAGCAAAATATAAATTTAGAAAAGATATGGATGCCAACCCTAATGGAAAATCATACCCAGTAGAATATTTAATAGAAAGTGATAATTCATATGTTGATAAATCAACAGTTCAAGTCTCACTAAATACTGACAATAAATATACGTATTCAATTTATATTTCAAATGGTAAATACTGCATTGGAACACCAGATGAATTTGAATCAGAAGAAAACATAGATAAAAGTGCAATCTCAGACAATTGTTCAAACTAAAAGACTATCAAAATAGATAGCCTTTTTTATTTACAAATTACTATTTCATCATTTTTAAAAGCATCAAGTACTTTAGTATAGATATCACTCCTGATATTTCTAACCTTTTTAGGATGTGCTAAATACCTAATAGTTAAAACAACACATAAATCTTCTATACTAGTATAAATAATTGGATCCAGTTTATTATAATAAATCCTATATTCCCCAATTGCACTATTAAGTTCATTTTTCATCTTACGGGGGATTCTTTTAACCACTTCATTATTTCTAACAATATCATAAAGTACACTCTTAGCATTATCAATATCACTATCAACAGGAACCTTAATACTAATTTCGTCCCAAATATATTTAAAAGCTTCAGTATAATTCTTAACTCCACCATTAAAAACCTTTGAATTAGGAATATGAATCATAATACCAGTACTTTGTTCCCCATTCTCCTTACTACTAACTTCCAAAACATCAAAAGTCAATGAACCAATATTAACAACATCTCCCACAATACCATCAACTTCCACTCTATCTTCAACCTTGAAAGGCTTCTTTACATTTATATAAATACTTGCAAAAAAGTTATAAACAAAATCTCTAAGAGCAAACGCTAAAGCAGCACTGACAAAACTAATCAAAGTCATCAATTTAGTAATCTTACTTTCCCATATCAATATTAACATAATAATGTTAATAACTACTCCAAAAGTAGTAATTTTCTTGTTAATTAAATATAAAGCTCTCTCATTAGAATTAAATCTAGTGTTAAAAAAACAAATAATCTTAACAAAAATCTTAATAAAAATATAACTTATAAAACTATATAAAAATAAATCAATATAAGAAGTACTAATTCCAGTTATTTCACTAATATATTTACTAATAAAATCAAATAAATTCATTCTATCCCCTCCTTAAGGTGCGAGTTACAATTATATCACACTTAGAAACTAAAATCACTTAAAAAAACCTATAAAAACCAAACTTTACGTAAAATTGACAAAATACCCATAAAATGCTATAATCTGCAAGTAAAGGACTGATAATATGAAACTAAAAAATAAAACAATTCTAATAACCGGAGCATCCTGTGGTATTGGCTATCAAACAGCATATGAAGTAGCAAAAGAAGGTGCAAATGTAATAATAAACTACAATAATAGTATTAAACAAGCCAAAGAATTAGAACAATTATTAAAAAAAGAATTTGGTACAAAAACCCTTTTAGTAAAAGCAAACATCAAAAATGAACAAGAAATAATAGATATGGTAAATGAATCAATAAACCATTTTCAAAAAATAGATGTACTAATAAATAATGCAGGAATATGTAAAGATACAACATTCGAAGATAAGACAAAAGAAAACTTTATGGAAATATTAGAAACCAATCTTGTAGGAACCTTCCTAGTATCAAAATACGTATCACAACACATGTTAAAAGAAAAATCAGGTAAAATAATAAACATTGCCTCAACAAATGCAACATATAGTTACTATCCAGAAAGTTTAGATTATGATGCATCAAAAGCAGGTATCATCTCATTAACACATAATCTAGCACTACATTTAAGTCCATATATAACAGTAAATGCTATATCCCCTGGATGGACCAAAACTGATATGAATAAAGATTTATCAAAAGAACAAATAAAAAAAGAAGAAGAAAAAATATTGCTAAAAAGATTTGCACACCCACAAGAAATAGCAAAAGTAATTACATTTCTATCATCTGATGATGCAAACTATATAAATAATCAAATAATAAATGTAGATGGAGGAGAAAAATATGAATAATGAACTAAATATAAAAGAAAAAACTATAAACTTATTAAATGAAGCAGAACAACAAGTACAAGAACAATTCAAACATCAAGAAGAAATATGCCTTTATAACAGCATTAAAGTACTAAATGCTTTTAAAAAACACAATATATCAGAAATACACTTTAATCAAACAACAGGATATGGTTATAACGATCTAGGAAGAGACAAAATAGAACAAGTATATAGTGAAATATTTAAATCAGAAGACTCACTAGTAAGAAACCAATTCATTTCAGGAACACATGCTCTATCAACAACACTATTTGCATTACTAAGGCCAAACGACACATTACTATCAATAACAGGTCTACCTTACGACACATTACACGAAGTAATAGGAATAAAAGAAAATAAAAGTAGTCTTAAAACATATGGTATAAACTATGAACAAATTGATCTAGTAGACAATGATTTTAACTATGATCTAATAAAAGAAACATTAAAAAATAAAAAAATAAAAGTAGTGGAAATTCAAAGATCAAAAGGATATTCAACTAGAAAAAGTATTACACTAGATAAATTAGAAAAAGTAATAAAAACAATAAGAGAAGTAGATCAAAATGTTATTATCATGGTAGATAATTGCTACTGCGAATTCGTCAATAAAAAAGAACCAATTGAACTTGGCGCAGACATAACCGTAGGTTCTCTAATCAAAAACTTAGGAGCAGGAATAACTACAAACGGTGCTTACGTGACAGGAAGAAAAGACCTAATAGAACTAGTCGCAGAAAGATTAAATGTTCCAGGACAAGCAAAAGAAGTTGGACCAACACAAAACTCAAACAAAGCAATACTACAAGGATTATACATGGCTCCAAACGTAGTAAAAAATAGTATCAAAACAGCAATACTAACATCAAAAGCATTAGAAAATTTAGGATACGAAACAGAACCAAAATATAATGAACAACGAGCAGATATTGTTCAAAATATAATATTTAGAAACAGTGAAAAAGTAATAAAATATACTCAAGGCATTCAAATGGGATCAGCAATAGACTCAAACGCCATTCCGACACCATGGGATATGCCAGGATATGATGATCAAATAATAATGGCATCAGGTTCATTCGTCCAAGGTTCATCAATCGAAATATCATGTGATGCACCAATAAGAGAACCATACATCGCCTACCAACAAGGCGGTCTAACATACGAATATGGAAAAATCGCCGTAGCAAAAGCAATAGATAACATAGAACAATAACAAAATTGTTCTTTTTTTGCCATTTTATGATACAATAAAACAAAGAGGTTATTATGAAAGAAAATAAAGAAATTGATATTCAATACGAATGGAATGAAAAAATAAAAAAACTTGCAAATGATAAAAAAAGACTAGAAAGAGGAAAAGAATACACAAAAAACATTCAAAAGTTAATTATAAAAAATAATAACATATATGCCCTTGTAAAAGGAAACAATAATAATATATACAAAATAGAAATAAATATTAAACCAAAAACAAATTATAAAAAAGATGAGTCAATAAAAAACTTAATACCAAAAAGCAACCAAATATCTGTAGGATGCAATTGCAAAGATACAGAAATAATGTGCAAACACGTAATCGCAGTTTTGTATAAAACAGGATCATACATAAAAAAAGACAACGATATATTATTAGAATTAAGAAATTTAAAAAAAACAAATAAAAAAGTAGATAAAAACCTATGCACAAATGAATTAGAATTAAAAGAACCAAAATATGAAACTAAAAAAAGAAGACAAAGAAAAGCCCTTCTAAAAAAAGGACGAGCAATAGTAGACCAATCTTTTAATAAAAACTTAGATATTCTAGAATTACTAGAAAATAAGAAAAAAATAATAGATTTAGGACTAGAACAATTCTATCTAGGACCAATTGAGACATGTATAAACAATTATATATATGATTGCAATAACATAAGAAAACTAAAAAGAGCAAAAGATATATTAGACAAAGAAGGCTATGATACAGAATATGTACAAAATAGAATAAATCAAAAACAAGAAGAATATGAAAAAGATAAAATAGAAAAAATAATTCATGACGAAAAAACAACAACAAAAGATTTAATACACACACTAAATATAATGAAAAAAAGTAAATATTTTAAAGATTATGACATTGAGCTTGTAAAAGTATTAATAAACTGTTCAATAGATAAAAATCAATCATTAAAAGAACTATATGAAACTCAAAAACTATTAACAGAAAACAATCTTGACACAGAACTAGTAAGAATCTTAATAAAACAAAAAACTGAAGAATTAGAAAGTATAAAAAAAGAACCAGTAAAGAAAAATAAAACTAATTCATTTGGACTTGGAGTATTCCTATTAATAATAAATAAAATATTATCACCTAGTAATTCATCAACAAGTTGGAAACAAAATCAAATAGAAAAAGGTAACTACAAACCATACCAATTCGAAGAATATGATCTTGAAGACGATGACTACTATAAAGATGATTTAGATTAAGGAGTAAAAAATGGAAAAATTAATAATAAACAAAGACAAACTAACAAAAGAAGAAATAGATAAAACAAAAATTAAAAGTCGTATCATCATACTAAATAATAAAAATGAACTAATACTATGTAATTACAATGGTTGTTATCTTTTAATCGGAGGAAAAGTCGAAAAACAAGAAACAATAAAAGAAGCAGCCTTAAGAGAAACACACGAAGAAATTGGAGTACTTCTAAATGAAAATGATCTTGATGACTTCATTCTAATTGAACACTATCAAAAAAACTATCCAACAATAGATAACAAAATTAAAAATAATCTTTTAATAACATATTACTTTATATCAAAAAAGAAAGTAGAAATTGAAAAAGATAAAATAACCCTTTCAGAAAATGAAAAAAAACAAAACTTCAAATTAGTCCAAGCATCACCAAAAGAAATAATACAACTATTAGAAGACAATAATACACAAAATCCCAGAGCGGTATACTATGAAGAAGAATTACAAGAAGTCCTACAAAGAATAAAAATAAAATAAGTTCAAACGAACTTTTTTTCTTTTAGAAAACTGTGCTATAATTATAAGGGAGGTACTAAATATGATAAATCTAGACAATATACAAAACGAAACAATAATAATTTGTGAACAAGAAACTAAAAAACAAATATTAAAACAACTAACTAAAGAAAAAAAACTCTTAAATATAAAACTGTTAACAAAAAAAGAATTAATTAATAAATTATACTTTTCATATGACCTAAATGCCATACTATACTTAACAGAAAAATATAATTATAAATATGAAGTAGCAACAATGTACCTAGACAATTTAATCTATATCGAAGACAAAAACTATAAAAACGAAAAATTAAAACATTTGCAAGTTCTGAAAAATGAGTTAGAAAAACAAAAAATGTTACTTAAAGATAACAATTTCAAAAACCTAATCAAAGGAAAAGATATAATATTTTATCACTATGACTATTTAACATCATTCGATAAAAAGATAATAAATAATCTAAAAGAAATAACAAACGTCAGAATAATAGATAAAACTTATAAAAATTATCAACCAAAAATCTATGAACTAAAAACAATTGACGAAGAAATAGAATTTGTCGCGGAACAAATATCAAAACTAATTGAAAATAACATCTCAATAAATAATATAAAACTAACTAATCTTGACGATTCATATCTAAAAAAACTAGAAATGATATTTGATTTATACAATCTACCACTACAAAAACTTACAAAAACATCAATTTATGAAACA
>CAZVVV010000029.1:0-8765 GCA_964630725.1 uncultured Muribaculaceae bacterium | reverse complement strand
CGTATACAATACCCTGAAGGTGCTGTGCGGATATCTGGACGTGTGATTTTGAACTTCTGAATTTTACAGGAACCACTGAAATAAGAGACTCGCAGCAGCCGGATATTTTGAAATCCGTAACTGCTACGAGTCTCCACATTTATGCGATTGATGTACCACACGGCTGCATGGTATTATGAGGGAGGGAGACCAGGTGTAACCAGCCTCCCATCCAATTCAAAAGTCGGCTGAGCACCAACGAGTGCTTTATCCGTAACTTTTACAAATTGCGTAATATGAACCCTGGGCAGGAGAACGGCAACAAGCAGATTCCCTTGCATTGACATAATTCACACTATCTGCTATTTTTAAGTTAGCAAGTGCGCGTACACGCGTTTTGTAAATTACTTCGAGGAGGAAATGTTAAAGTTATGCTTAGAGAGCCTTTTAACACTGGCTGGATGACTGGTGCTGCAACAAATGGACTAAGCGGCCTGTTTGTGAAAAACGGTCCGGCCCCCAAGGAGGTTATCCTCCCTTATGACAGCCTGCAGGATGTGGAGCGCACCGAATCGGCTCCTGGCGGAGCACAGGCAGGATTTTACCCTCCCGTAAATCTTGCTCTGTCAAAGAAATTTGATGTTCCTGCCGAATGGGCAGACAAACTGGTAATGTTTGAATTCGAGGGCGTGTACACCAACTCTATGGTGTATTTGAATGGTGATTACGCAGGCGGCTGCCTGCATGGCTACACCAATTATTACATTGAAGCGAACCGTTTCCTGAAATTTGGCGAGACCAACGAGATTCGAGTGACGGTTGCCACGGCAAATGACACTCGCTGGTATAGCGGCGCCGGCATCTACAGAAATGTAAAGATTATGGTTTCCGATCTGTGCCATATCGTACCTGACAGCTATCGCGTGTCTACCCCTGAGGCGGACGAGGATGGTGCAACTGTACTTGCCACAATGGAAATTGAAAACCGTGGGTACAAAGTGGTCACAACATCCATCGTAACTACGCTGCGGGATGCATGCGGAAATGTTGTGGGGGAACGGGAAGCAACGGTAACTGCCTATCCCGGCCAGAAAGAAACTCTGCGTCAGCGAATCTATGTTGAGAATGCGGAACGATGGAGCCCTGAAACCCCATACCTGTATTATGCTGAGTCACAGGTTTTTGACGGGGAGAACATTCTGGATACAGACAAAACACATTTTGGAATCCGTACCCTTGCGCTGGATGTGAAGCATGGTCTCCGAATCAACGGAAAAACAATTAAGCTGCGCGGCGCCTGCATCCATCATGACAACGGCATTATTGGTTCTGCTGCAATCGATCGTGCAGAGGAGCGTCGCGTGCAGATTTTGAAAGAGGCTGGATTTAATGCAATTCGCAGTGCGCACTATCCGATCAGCAAGTCTTTATTGGACGCCTGTGACCGAATTGGCATGCTGGTGATGGATGAGGTCAGCGACATGTGGACGCGGTGCAAAAACGATGCTGATTTTGCACATTACTTCCCTTATGTATGGGAGAATATCTGTGAGCGCTTTGTGGGCAAGGATTTTAACCATCCCAGCGTAATCCTGTATTCTATCGGAAATGAAATTCCCGAGGCAGGAAGCGCAAATGGCGCCGACATTGGACGCAAAATTGCCGAGAAACTGCGCAGCATGGATTCCACGCGTTATATTTTGAATTCCATCAATGTTATGCTTGCAGTTATGGATCGCCTGGGAGATATTGCGAAAGGGCTTGGCGGTGAAATCAATGAGGCAATGTCCAATGGCGCAGATGCAATGAGCGCGCTCAGTGATTCCGAATTGGTAACAAAGGCAACCAAGGAATCCTATGATGTGCTGGATATTTGTGGATACAACTATTCCCCCAGCCGCTATGAGCTGGATAAGAAGTTGTTCCCCAATCGAATATTGGTCGGCAGTGAAACATCTCCGATGCGGATTGCTTCAAATTGGGCGATTATCAACCAAAATTCGCACGCACTTGGTGACTTTACCTGGACCGGAATGGATTACCTCGGTGAAGCAGGTATCGGGAAAATGGAATTAAAGGAAGATGGCGCGGTGCCAAGCTTCACAGGTGCATTCCCATGGCATTTGAGCCGGTGCGGTGATATTGATATCACCGGTCAGCGCCGACCAATGAGCTACTACCGCCAGATTGTATTCGGATTAAGAACAGAGCCTTATATTGCGGTTGACTATCCTCAAAATTTTGGAAAAACACCGCTGCGTGACCAGTGGAGTTCCTTTGATGCCCTTTCAAGCTGGAGTTGGGACGGATATCAGGGCAAAGGTGTGCGCGTCAATGTAATGGGCGTTGGCGACCATTTTGAGCTGCTGCTGGACGGGAAGAAAGCAGCCGAGGGCAATTTAGAGGAGTGTCATGGCTTTGCAGATATGGTTTATCAGCCCGGCGTACTGACAGCTGTTACATATGCAGGCGAAAGAGAAACCGGAAGGACGGTGCTTCGCAGTGCGGAGGGAAAGGTAAATTTGACGCTGATTCCGGATCGAACGGAGATTGCGGCCAATTGCTCCGATCTGTGTTATGTAGAGATAAACATGACTGCTGAAAATGGAATTATCAACAATATGGTGAATCCGAAGGTTAGCGTAGAGGTTCGCGGTGTCGGTATTCTGCTTGGCCTCGGCTCCAGTGAGCCTAAGAGCACAGAGCGTTATCGCGATGGCACATTTACAGCGCGCGATGGTCGCCTGCTTGCAGTTGTCCGTCCCACCGGAGCAGGAAAAATTCAGATAACTGCATCAGCAGAAGGATTTGAAAAGGCAACAGCAGAGATTACAGCTGTGTAATTTTTCCAATAATTAAAGTGTCATCCACGGCTAAATTTGCTGTGGATGACATGCTTTTTTGCGGGGCAATATTGCGAAGTTTCCAACTATGTTCAAGGAATATTTCTATCAATTTTGCAGGCGAAGGGACATATTGATGATAAAATCTGCTTTTGACACTGGCGGCATAAAGCTGATTTTATCCGATACATACCGGCAGCTGGATGTCGAGATTGGTATAAAAAACGGTTTTTTCAGCTTCTTTCCCGTATACCAAATACTGATATAGTATCTCCAGCGGAAGGCTTCCCTGCATTTCAGGCTCCTGGGTGATTGTTGCTGAGATGATGCCAGAGCAGATAAGTCGTTTTTGAATATCTGTCATGTCATTTGTGATAATTCGTACACTTCCGGCGGGATCAGCATCGCGAATTGTTTTACAAACACTATAGTCAGCCGCACTGACTATATAGACGCTGCTTACGTGAGGATGTTTTCTGAAAAAAGAAAAAATGTTGTGTTGAGCTTCCTCATCATAGCATGTATAGTATATTTTTTCTGTGATCTTGCACCGAGAATAGTACTTGTTTATGGAATCAGAGAAGCCTGCAATGCGTTGGGCGATTGGCGCATAACTCGGGACACCCTCTGCAATGGCCACAATTTCACCAAATTCATCTGTGCACTTGGCACATAATCCACCTGCAATTTGACCGGATTTATAGAAGTCCGAGCCGACGAAAGCCAATGGGTGAGCATCAGGAACCTGACTGTTGTACAGGACATATGGTGTTCCAGGACGGAGCAAATAATTTATACTTGCAGCATCGCACCCGGGAAAAGCAGCGCCGTCCAGCAAATCAATTGCTCCTCTCCGGAGAGATTCTAAATTGCGGCATTTGATTGCTCCACCCGCAATTTCCGTATCAAGCTTGAAAAAATCTACCATTATCCCCTTTTTCCTTAGTTCCGCAGCTTTTTTTCGCGCAGCGTGATTTACGGCAGAGAAAAAGGGGTTTTTTATTTCGTCTAATTCAAAGAACCCAATATGGATATTCTTCCTTTGCGCAACGAGAACCTGTGCAGCTCGATTTGGTGTGTAGCCTAACATCTCTGCGATTTCTAAGACCCGACTCCTGGTTGATTCCTGCACGCGCCCGCGATTGTGGAGTACGCGGTCAACCGTTCCTATCGATACCTGTGCCCGCTCAGCGATATCTTTTATGGTTGCCAATTTTATATTCCCCTTTCCGCAAAGACAAATACTGAATTTACCCGAACTGATGCCGGAAAAGCTTATCTTTATTCAAGGAAACTTTCACAAGTTAGAATATTGGCAGCTGTATACAGATGCTCTCGCATGGGATGAACGCCAAGAGCAAGGTAATCAAATAATACTTTCAGAGGATATTCTCCTTGACGCTTCGGCTCCTGGCAGATTGTTGCTGTAATCAACTTGTTCTGAAACATTTTTCGCAGATTTTCCTGCTCATCGTGACATATTATTTTAGGAAGCTGGGGCATCTTTAGCTTTTCAACAGCACGGCACCCTCCATAAACGCCATTTCCTGTCGCAAAATACAGCACATTTACTGCTGGCTGACGGCAGCATGCCTCTTTTACTAAATCATAGCTCTCAAACTCATCTTCTTGATTACTGAGGAAGAAACACTCGTGCCATTGCCTTCCCAATTCCTTTAAGCCATCCCTTAAGCCGGTAATCCGTTCCATATGGCAGCTGTTGCTGGCAAAGCCAAAAATGATTCCCATGCGGATTTCATCTCGCATAAACAAATTCATCAGCCCTGCGGCAGTTTTTCCTGCGCAGTATGCATTGCTGCCTACGTAGGCCAGACATCCGGAACGTCGAATTTCTGTATTGGCCGTGATGACAGGAATGCCTGCCTTACCAATCTGCATCAAACAGTTTGCGATTCGGGGCGTATCAGGGCCGGCTATTGCAATTCCGTCACTGTGCTTCTGTACTGCGCTGATCAGCTTTTCAAGATACTCCTCCTCATCCCAACCGGATGTAAACTGAAGTTGGACTGTTGCACCGCTTTCCTTTAGTTCCTGCGCTGCATGCAAAGCCCCCTCCTCCACCTGCGAGAAAAATGGAATTAAATGGGGATCCGGCATCAGAAAGGTGAGCAGTATGTTGTGTTTACGTGCTGCAAGGGATTTAGCAACGCGGTTCGGTGCGTAGTTTAAGGAATCAGCGACTTGCATTACTTTATCGATTGTTTCCTTACTGACATTTCCACGATTATTCAGAACCCTGTCAACGGTTCCACGCGAAAGTCCTGCAAGCACTGCGATTTCTTTCATTGTTGCCATATTATATCCTCACAAAGCCTCCGGCCAGATTCCGTCGTTTGTTTCCAGTATCTGCTTTTGTCCACCTAACGAATAGGCACAGGCATAGCCAATTTTTCTGGCAGTGGCTGCTGCAATATCGGCTTGTGATCCTGTGTAGCAAAAGAAAAACACAGGTTGACCGCTGTAAGCACCTCCCTTTAAGAGGTACATTGCCTGCGCAAGGGATTGATTAACTGCACCAGGTAAAGTCGGCTGTGCATCCTCATCGCGTAAATCAATTAACGTGCCGCCTTGCTGCAGAAGGGCGGCGGCGTACTTCCAGCCGACGCGCACTTGTTGCACTGCTGCAAGAAGAACTGTAATGCAGTCCCCATCCGTACAATCGATGCGAAGCACATCCCCTTCAATTCTTCCTTTGACAAAATGCCGTTCCCAATTTGCTGCCTTTACACATTTAGGACACCCGGGAAACGTGATTACGTAGCCATTTTCGCATACCGCAAGCAAGGAATCGTCTATTGGATTGCCCAAAAGTGTAACTATTTTTCCACAGCATGCTGGAATCTCTGGCGCATCTCTTGGTGCAGCATTCATTGGCTCCCATACACTTCCGCTGGAAGAGCAAAACAGGTGGACGGTGTCAGTGCTGTCGATTCCCGCCAAATAAAGTGTATCCTGAAAATCTGTCACTGCAGTAAATCGGCATTGGGGGTAAAATCCTGCATATATGCGATTGAAGTCCAGTTCCCGCCAGGTGTTTACATGAAAAATCATCGGAACTCCTGCTGATGAAAGCTGAATCCGCTCCTGCTGCATATATTTGCCCCCCTAGTCGGAATTCCCAAAGACATGGATTCCCAAATCTGTAAAATGAATTTTCTCCGGAGTCCTGCCGTAAGCCAGATATTCAAATAAAATATCCAGTGACCTTGCTCCTTGAGCATCAGGCTCCTGCGTAATAGCGGCTGATATTGCTCCCGTACGCATAAGCATTTTCTGAGCTTCTCCGAGGTCATTGGTTATGATTCGAATTTTTTTCTCCACATCGGCATCGTGAATCGCGCGGCATATATCGTAATTTCCGGGATTAACGACATAGGCGACACTTACATTCGGATATGCCTTGAGGAAGGCTTTTGTTCGTTCAAATTCAATAGAGTAGTCATTTTGAAAATGATATGTATTTAATATGTTGAAATCAGAATGCTCTGATTTCATGCTTTCAAAGAATCCCTTCATACGTTTGCGAAAGGATGGAGAACTGGTATCACCGTTATCTTCATCCAGTATTGCGATTTCTTTATGTTCATCCGCACTTAGTGCGCAGAGCTCGGCCGCGATTCTGCCTGCTTTTTCATAGTTGCTTCCAACGTATGCCAGGCATTCTCCGTCGCCAATGTCGTTATAATATACAATGGGTTTTTCTTTCGGCAGCGGGGCGAAGTTTTCATACTGCATGGTACCCGGCGTTATAAACCCGTCAAAATCAGCAAGTGAAATTGAATCCGGCATAAACACACACGGCCGAAACTCTCCAAGGGCATTTATGCTTAAGCTTACTCTGATAAAAACAACCTCTACGGCAAAATCGGCAAGCTCTGCCGCTTTTTTTCTCGCTGCTGCATTGACGTCTGCAAAAAAAGGGTGTGATTGCGCTTCTATTGCGAAAAAAGCAATGCGAAGTCTCTTTTTTCGCACTGCGAGTCCTTGGGCAACCCGATTAGGCTTGTAGTCTAATACTTTTGCTGTATCCAAAATTCGTTGACGTGTTTTTTCGTTCACTCTGCCGCGGTTGTGCAGAACTCTGTCTACCGTGCCAACAGAAACTCCGCACTTTTCCGCAATTTCCCTTACCGTTGCCATTAAAACTTTCCCTTTGCTTTTCAACTTTAAAAAGACTGCAGGACGTAATTTGGGCGTGCTGATGCGTGAAAATGCAGCGGATTAAAAAGCTCCCAATGAACCTGCCCCTTTGCTGAACCGTATTTTATTATACGCGGTCAACTTGACATTGTAAAGCTTTTTCGCCCACACTGCAATTTTTACGGGGCTTGCTTTCTTGACGTGCTGCGAAGATGACATGTTGCTTTTTGCGTGTCACGCAAATTAGAACACGGTAACGCATTTTTACTGATCAATCTTTAAAACTTGATTTTTACAAGGTAATTATGCACAATTTCACGCATACTGTTTTATATTATTTCAACAAGATTACAACCATTATGTTAAATTTACTTGACTTTTGTTTTGCTCGTTACTATATTTCTATTAGAACACGGACACGCAGATGGACGTGCTTGGATTTAATTTTATCTGCCTGCTTTACACCTTTTCACCGGAAAACGGCCGGGCAGCCAGATAAAGGAAACGACAGCAAGGAAGTGAGAATTTGGAAAAAGAAGTTTTGTTAAGCTGCAAAGGAATCTGCAAAGAATTTGGCCCGACGAGAGCTTTAATTGATGTAGATTTCGAGATTCGTCGCGGTCAGGTTTGCGGCCTGATCGGCGAGAACGGCAGTGGAAAGTCGACACTTACATCCATATTCGCAGGTGCTCAGCCACCCAGCAGGGGCGAAATGTTCCGGGCGGGCGAGCCGTATAAACCCGCAAATATGGTGCAGGCGCAGTCCAGTAAGATTGCCATGGTTGTCCAGGAGGCAGGTACACTGCCGACGGTAGACGTGGCTACGAATGTGTTTGTGGGAAATTTGCAGCGCTTTAAAAAGAACGGCTTCCTGGATGTCAAAAAGATGAAAGCTGAGGCCACTCGGATTTTGGCTGAAATCGGTGCCCCCGAAATCAAGGGCGATATGCCGCTTGCTGTTTTGAACTTCGAGGACCGTAAGATTGTCGAAATTGCGCGCGCAATGTATCTTGACCCTGATGTGCTGATCATTGATGAGACGACTACTGCGTTGGCAACGAAGGGCAGAAACATTATTTACAACATTATCCGCAAAATGGAGAAAGAGGATAAGGCTGTTATCTTTATTTCCCATGATCTGGAAGAACTGATTGATGTATGCAATACCATCACGGTTCTTCGCGATGGCGTGAAGATTGATACGCTCGAGGGCGACCAGATGACGGTTGATAATATGCGCCGTTTGATGGTTGGCCGTGACCTGCAGGGCGATTACTTCCGCAGCGACTGGGATGGAAGATTGACAGACGAGGTCCTCTTGGATGTGCGGCATGTAACATCTGCTGATGGCTATATTGAGAACTTGAGCCTGCAGCTGCATAAAGGCGAGATTCTCGGCTTGGGCGGTTTGGCCAACTGCGGCATGCACGAGCTTGGCAAAATGATGTTTGGCATCAACAAGCCTGTTACCGGCGAGATTATTGTTGCGAAGACCGGAAAACCCGTTGGTGATGCTGTGAGCGCAGTACGGCAGGGCATCGGTTATGTATCGAAGGACCGCGATAAGGAGTCGCTGATGCTGCAGTCCAGCATTGAGGATAACATCGTTCTTCCCAATTTGGCCCGTCTGCAGAAAAAGTTCCATTTGGCACAGTCTGATTGTGACAAAGAAGCCGACAAGCAGGTAAAGAACCTGCGAATCAAGTGCGTTTCTGCAAAGCAGTTCTGCACAGAGCTTTCCGGCGGCAACAAGCAGAAGGTCGCGTTCGGAAAGTGGCTGGG
>CAZVVV010000028.1:0-8809 GCA_964630725.1 uncultured Muribaculaceae bacterium | reverse complement strand
TAACCATAATCCATATATATCACTCCCTAGTATAAAGTATAATAAAAAATTAACCCTTTGTCTACATATTTTGACATTTTTGTTAATCCTTTTTTTTAAAATGTTAACAGTGATAATAAATAATATATCTTTAGAAAGAAAACATTTTTTAAACATAATAAAGAATATGTATTAAAGATTGTTCAAAAAAATTATAGTTTAAATAATTATTCATCTCCTACTACATTATAACTCAAATAAACTTAATTATCAATTTTGTACAGTACACTGTACAAAATATCATTTTTTGCCAATTTTGTTTAGTAAACATTATTAACCCATAATTAAAGTTTTAAATTAGCATTTCTACTTACATTAAGTATTATTCCAATACTTAACATACTAATAAGTAAACTAGAACCTCCATAACTTATAAAAGGAAGAGTTACCCCAGTAACAGGAATTAATCCCACTACTACACAAAGATTTAATATTGCTTGAAATATTATTTGAAAAGTAAGACCAAATATTAAATACTTTTTAAATAAATCATCTTCTTTTAATGCTAAAATTATACCACAATATGCAATTATAAAAAACATTAATATTACAAACAAAGCACCAATCACCCCAAACTCCTCACAAATAATAGAAAATATAAAATCTGTCTGAGGTTCTGGTAAATAAAAATGCTTTTGTCTAGAATTTAAAAAACCAAAACCTAAAAGTCCTCCTGGTCCAATTGCATATAAACTCTGTATTATTTGAAAACCACTTCCTAATGGATCATTCCAAGGATTTAAAAAAGATGTAATCCTAGACATTCTATATGGTGCAATTATAATTAATCCTATTGAACCTACTACTCCAATTGCAAAAAGAATATAAAAATACTTCATATTAACTCCTGCGACAAAAAGTAACATAACAATTGCCATAACAAGAATTACTCCAGTACCAAAATCTGGTTGTAACATAATAAGACCAAACACTAACATAACAAGTATTAATACTGGAAGTACTGGTTTAATACCTTTATATACTTTATTAGTATTACTAAGATATTTTGATACCCATAAAATCATTGCAAGTTTTACTGCCTCACTAGGTTGAATACCAAAAGAACCTATTCCAAACCAACTACGTGAGCCATTTCTTACTACTCCAATTCCTGGTATTAAAACAAGAACCAATAATAAAAGACAAATAATTAAAAATATATTTGCCTTTTTATAATAAACTTTATAATCAATCTTAGAAACAAAATAAATAAGAAAGATACCAAGTATAAAGAATAACAATTGTTGTTTAACATACTTAAAACTATCATTAAACTTATAATCAGCCCATATATAAGAAGCCGAATATATCATTATTATTCCAAATATTACTAAGGCAATACTAGCTATAAAAAGCAAAACTCTATATCTTTTTTGCAACATAATCACCTAGTAAAATTATATATAAAAAACTAAAAATTATTACAATGGTTTATACTTACTAGCAATAGCTTCAAATACTAAAATACCATCCATCGCAGATGTCGTAATCCCACCAGAATATCCAGCACCTTCTCCTGCAGGATATATACCAGAAATATTTGATTGATACCAATCATCTCTAATTATTTTAACTGAAGACGAAGTACGTGATTCAACCCCTAATAAAAGCACATCATCATTAGAAAAACCAGGTATTTTTTTATTAAAATATTCCATTCCTGATATAAAATCTTTACTTATAAAACTAGGAAATATTTCCCTTAAATTAGCATAAGAATAACTCCCCTTTATAACAGAACCATTAACTTTATAATTATCATTATATATATTATTCTTAAAATCTATATACCTTTGTATTGGAATAGAACCATTACCTATTTTATAAGCCCTCTCTTCCAAAGACTGTTGAAACTTTAACCCATCAAATAAATTACTACCATAATCCTTCTCACTAACACTTACAACAATCGCTGAATTAGCAACACCACTATCTCTTTTATAATTACTCATTCCATTAATAACTAATCTACCATCCAAAGAAGAAGAATTAACTACATAACCACCAGGACACATACAAAATGAATATACTCCATGATTATCTGAAGTAACATGAGTAAGCTTATAAGACGCAGAACCAAGAAAAGATGAATAATCTCCATACTGATTCTTATTAATTAACTCTTGATCATGCATTACTCTAAGACCTACTGCAAAAGGTTTATTAGACATCTTTATACCTTTATTATAAAGCATCTTTATAGTATCAGTAGCACTATGACCAATTGCAAGAACTAAAACAGAACAAGGTATTACCTCACTATCATTAACAGTAATACTAACAAGCTTATTAGAGGAAACATTAATATCAGTAAGCTTAGTACTAAATCTAAACTCACCACCCATTTCTATTATTTTATTTCTCATATTAACTACTACATTTCTAAGTAAATCAGTCCCAATATGAGGATTCTTTATATATGTAATTTCCTCTGGAGCATCATTTTCTACAAATATTCTAAACACTTCACTCATAAGATTTCTCTTATCCTTTACTAAAGTATTAAGCTTCCCATCAGAAAAAGTACCTGCTCCTCCTTCACCAAATAAAACATTAGACTCTTTATTTAAAACACCAGTATTCCAAAACTTTTCAACCGATGAAACCCTATCAAATGTTTTCTCACCCCTTTCAATAACAAGAGGCTTATATCCATACTGTGCTAACTTATAAGCACAAAAAAGTCCACATGGACCTGAACCCACTACTACAATTCTATCATTAATTTTAGAACTACCAATATTAGAAAAAGAATAAGAAACATCATCATACCATAAAACATCATTAGAATACTTAATTAAATCATAAGAAACTAACTCTACTAAAACCTCAAATATATAATAAACAAAAGACTTATCCCTTGCATCAATAGACCTTTTATTAATTTTAAAACTAATAACATCAGAAGATCTAACACCCAATATCTTTAAAACTTTATTATATAATTTATCATAACTATATTTCTTAACATCTATTTTTATTTGTCTTACTTTAATCATTATTGCCTCCTGCATAAGAACCTGCTAAAAGTCCTGTTATAAAAGCAAAACCTAAATTATATCCCCCACATATACCACAAACATCAAGTAACTCACCAGTAATATAAAGATTCTTTATATTTAAAGATTCCATAGTATTAGTATTAACCTCATCAAGAACAACACCACCATTACATACTTGAGCCCTAGAAAAATCCTTTGAAGAAACAATTTCTAATTTAAAAGAAACTAAATTAGAAATAATATTATTTACCTCATCTAAACTAAGTTCATTAACTACTTTATCCTTAGATATATTAGTAACATATAAAATAGTATCCACTAACTTATCATTTAAAATAGTAACCAAAAACTCATATATACTCCTATCACCAAGCATCTCTTTCCTAGAATTAAACCATTCATAATAATTACCCTTTATAAAAGGTATAAAATTAATACTCACAAAAACCTTATTATTCTTATATAACATCCTATTTACAATACCACTCAAATTAAAAACACATATTCCACTTATACCATAATCAGTAAGCTGTATCTCACCAGACTCTTTTAAAATAATCTTATCATCATCAAGTAAACTAACATCACAATTACACCTTACTCCATTCCAAAGTTTAAAATAATCACCCTTCCCAACAAGAGGCACAAGACTTGGTAAAAGAGGAGTTATCCTATGATACTTCTTAACTAAATCATATGAATTAGTACTATTAACATAAGCACAAGAACCAGTCGATAAAATTACTTTATCATATTTTTTATACTCATCATTAACACAAATATTAAAACATTCTTCATTATCATTATACAAAATATCAGTAACAAAACTATTAACAAACACATTAACACCCTTAGAATAAACCTCATCTATTAAAGATAACCTAATACTATTAGCTTTAAAAGAACTAGGATAATAATACCCATTCTTAACACAAGAAATTATTCCAATAGATTCAAAAAAAGATAATAACTTCTCTTTCATATTATCATTTATAATATTACTAAGATCATAATCATTAAACCCATAAAACTTATCACTAGTAAAATCTTCATTAAAATAATTACATCTTCCATTACCAGTAACCAATATTTTCTTACCTATTTCATCACTTTTTTCATATAAATCTACAACAGTATTACAATTCTTAGCATAAATACTTGCAACAAGACCAGATGCTCCTCCACCAATTACTGCCACTCTTACCATAAGACACCTCCAAAACTAAACTAAATATATCAAAAAGAATAAATGAAGTCAAGAAAAAATCTTTGACATATCTTAACTTAATATGTTATAGTCAAATCACAAATGAGATGTTGTTTGGCATTGGCTGGATGGCATCTCATTTGTATAACATGTATAAAACAATATATTTAACATATAATAACTATAAATATATTATAACTTACTGTATTATAATTGAATGTAAGAGTTATTACACATAACTTCTTATTATAAGTCTTTCCCACTCCGCTCGGAGAGGGAAAGACTTTATTTTATATAAAAAAATAAGAGACTACTTATCTCTTATTTCACATTTAAACTTAGATGATACCTTATCAATAATTGTTTTAAATACATTATCAACTTCTTCATCAGTTAAAGTTCTATTTACATCTTGAAATGTAAGAGAATATCCAACTGATTTTTTATCTTTATCTATCTTATCACCAACATAAAGATCAAATACTTTTATACTTGATAATATCTTATTACCATTTCTTCTTATTTCTTTTTCAACATCACTAGATAATACATTCTTATCTAATATAAATGCTACATCCTTTGTTATTTCTGGATATTTAGATATTTCTGGATACTTAATCTTCTTACTCTTCTTATCATAAACAATAGATAAATTAATTTCACAAACATAAATATCATCTTTACTAACAACAGGACTAAGTTTACCAATATAACCTATTAAATCATTATCAATATATATACTAGCACTCATTCCAGGATGCATTTCTTTTTTATCTTTAAGAGGTACAAATCTATATCTCTTATCATATCCAAGATAATTAAGAATATTTTCTACTACACCCTTTATAACATAGAAATTATTTCTTATACCAACACCATCAAAACTATAATCAATATAATTACCAGACATCAATATACCAAGTAATTGACTTTCTTTATAATCTTTATCATAAACATTACTTATTTCATATATATTTATATCTTTAACACCACGTTTAGTATTATAATCATAAACATTTAAAAGAGATGGTATTAAACTTTGTCTTACATACATCTTATCATTACTCATTGGCATAAGTAACTTAATAGGATCATTTTGAGAAAACATATCTATTTCTTTTGAACCCACTAAAGTATAAGTCTTAACTTCATTTAAAGATAAACTTCTAAGTCTTTTAGAAATATCCTTTCTAATACCAATATTACCAGTATAAACACCACTTTTAATAGGAAGAACTGGAGTCTTATTAACCAACTTATCATATCCATAAAATCTACCAATTTCTTCGATTAAATCCTCTCTTATAGAAACATCCATTCTTCTATTAGGAATAGTAACAACATAATTATCATTATTTAATTCATATGAAAAACCTAACTTATCAAATATACTACTTACAATATCATTAGTAAGTTCTATTCCTAATACTTTATTTATTTTATCAAGACTAACTTCCGCTACCTTAGGAGTCTTATCCACATTATCATAAATTAATTTATCCTTTAATACTTTACCACTAGCATACTTTTCTAATAAATAACATGCTCTATCAAGAGCCATACTAGTATATTCATAATTAAGACCCTTTTCAAATCTAAGAGAAGCTTCACTTCTTAAACCTAATCTAATCGAAGTATATCTAACATTATAAGGATTAAATATTGCACTTTCTATTATAATATTCTTAGTATTTAAATCAATATCAGAATTAAGACCACCCATAACACCCGCTACTGCAACATCTACTATTTCATTAGCAATAACTATATCTGAATCAATTAATTCTCTTTCTTCATTATCAAGAGTAACAATACGTTCATTATTTTTTGCATTTCTAACTATAATTGTATCTCCAACCTTATCCATATCAAAGAAATGAAGAGGTTGTCCATATTCAAGCATTATATAATTAGATATATCTACTACATTATTAATAGAACGCATTCCTACTTGTTCCAATCTATTCTTTATAAAATCAGGACTTGGTCCAATAACAACATCTTTTACTATTTTAGTTTGATACATACTACAAAGTGGAGTATCCACTACTAATTTTAACTTATCATTAATACTTTCATCTATTTCACTATAATCTGTATTAGGTAAACTAACATTTCTTTCTAAAACACATGAAGTTTCATAAGCAAAACCTAAGTGAGATAGACAATCATTTCTATTTGGATTAAGATCCAAAGTATAAATAGTATCATCAATACCAAGATACTTACATGCATCATCTCCAACAACTGCATCCCCAGGTAATATATGAATACCATCATCATATGTAAGTTCCTTATCTGCTAAACCAAGTTCATATAAAGCACATATCATTCCACATGATTTTACTCCAAGTAAACTTCTTTCTTCAATTAGAATATTACCAGGAAGAATAGCACCAGGTAATGACACAATAACCTTAATTCCTTTAGATACATTATCAGCACCACATATTATTTGTTGAACTCTATCGCCAACATTAACTTGACATATATTTAAATGATCAGAACCAGGATGACGTTCACATTCAATAATTTGTCCCACAACTAAATTATTAAACTTATATTCTTTTACTTCTTCAACATTTACCCCAGCATTTGTTATTTTTAAAGCAAGTTCTTTCTTATCTTGATCATCAACCTTTACATAATCATTAATCCAATTAGTAGATATCTTCATTATTCTCCCCTCCTTTCAAATTCATTACAAACTCTTAAATCATTAGTATAAAAATATCTTACATCAGGTACTCCATACTTAACCATTGCAATTCTTTCTATACCAAATCCAAAAGCAAAACCAGTATACTTTTCACTATCATAACCTGCCATATTAAGTACATTTGGATGCACAACACCAGCACCACCAATAGTTATCCAAGTTGTACCTTTACAAACATTACAACCCTTTCCATTACATTTAAAACAAGATACATCAAACTCAACACTAGGTTCAGTAAATGGATAAAAAGATGGTCTAAATCTTGTAATAACATCCTTACCAAATAAATGCTTAGCCATTAAATCTAAAGTTCCCTTTAAATCAGATAAAGATATTTCTTTATCAACAATCATCCCTTCACATTGCATAAATTGATGTGAATGAGTAGCATCATCATAATCTCTACGATATGTCTTACCAGGACAAATTATCCTAAAAGGTTCCCCCTTCTTTTCTAACATAGTTCTAACTTGAACTGGAGAAGTTTGAGACCTAAGAAGTATTTCATCAGAACTAATATAAAAAGTATCTTGTGCATCTCTCGCAGGATGACCCTTTTGTAGATTCAACATTTCAAAATTATATAAATCTTTCTCTACCTCAGGACCCTCCACTACATCATAACCCATAGACATATAGAAAGTTTCTAATTCTTCAATTACTTTATCAAGAATATGAGAAGAACCAGTCTTTAAACCATAACCAGGTAAAGTTACATCAATCATTTCAGACTCTAACTTTTCATTTAAAACCTTTTCATTAAGTTCACTCTTCAAAAAATCATACTTAGTATTAAAAAGATCCCTTAACTCATTAACCTTCATACCATATTCTTTCTTTTCATCATTAGATAAATCTTTCATTTTAGAATAAAGTTCAGTAATAATACCCTTTTTACCAATATAATTAACTCTTAAAGATTCAAGATCAGTAAGACTATTAATATTAGAAAAAGCATCATTCATTTGATTCTTAATATTTTCCATAATTTCCTCCCTAAAATAAAAGATGATACCAAAGGACGAATCAATCGTGGTACCACCTTATTTTTATACTCTATACTATAACGCGTAACCGATTAAGCTAAGAAGTGAATTCATAAAAGATTATTAAAAGTTTACACCAACCACTTTCTCTCTATAAATAATTACTCTTATTACTATGTTCCTATCATTGCTAATTCATTAATAATTTTATCACAAAAATATCAAAAGTCAATATTTTTTACATTATGAATATTTAAATAATTTCAAAATTAAATCACGTACTCCTAAATCTAATTTTTTAATTAAGTTTATATCCTAATTTTTCTAATTCCATTATAGCGATAGCAGATAATTCTTTTTTAGATAATTTATCAATATCAAAAAACTCTGCTCCAAGTGAATCATCATTTACTTCATCTACTTTTACTTCTTTCTTAATTTCATTATTGTAATTTAAAATTTTAAAGAAAATACCAGTATGATGCACTTTCACTAAAACATCTTCTTTAAATTGCCATTCAAAAGCAACAGAATCAGCATCAAATAATTGATAATCAACTACCTCTATACCAACTTCTTCCATTAACTCTCTTTTTAAAGTATCTTCTGGTCTTTCACAAAACTCTAATGTTCCACCTGGTAAATCTAGTTTTCTATCATAAGGACCTCCAAATTTTTTAATGAGTAAAATTTTACCATTTTGAATAACTAACCCATAAGCTCCTAATTGTTTAAATTCTTTCATTTATCTTTCCTCACCTTCTTATTTTTAATCTAATATAATTATAGCATATTTTTCACCTGATTATATTAGTAAAAACTACTTTCTCCATCTTTTTGTCATTGTTATTATTTT
>CAZVVV010000027.1:4469-8811 GCA_964630725.1 uncultured Muribaculaceae bacterium | reverse complement strand
TTTTGCATAATGAGCAAGCTTTTCATGATCATGAAATCTTAAATGTTCTTCTTTTAAACCTAAATCCATATAAAACTTTTTACCATAATCTTTAAAATAATTATATAACTCACTATCAGTCCCCTCTTTACAGAAAGTTTGATATTCCATTTGTTCAAACTCAATAGTTCTAAAAGTAAAATTACCTGGAGTTATTTCATTTCTAAACGCTTTACCTATTTGACCAATTGAAAAAGGTAATTTAGCACGCATACTTCTTTGAACATTTAAAAAGTTTACATACTCACCTTGAGCATTTTCTGGTCTTAGATAAATAACACTTTTAGAATCATTCGTAACACCACGATATGTTTCAAACATAAGATTAAATTGACGTACATCAGTAAAATTAGTTTTACCACATTTAGGACAAGGTATCTTATTATCCCTTATATATTTTATTAAATCTTCTTCATTTAAAGTATCCCCGATTGAAGAATCAGTAAAATCATTTACTAAGTTGTCCGCTCTTACTCTCATTTTACATTCTTTACAATCAATTAATGGATCAGAGAAACTAGAAACATGTCCTGAAGCTTCCCATACTTTTTTATGCATTAATATATCAGCATCAACTTCATAAGCATTTTTTCTTTCTTGAATAAATCTTTTCCTCCATGCATCTTTTACATTATTTTTAAGTCTTGATCCAAGTGGACCATAATCCCAAGTATTAGCAAGACCTCCATATATTTCACTTCCTTGAAATATAAAACCATAATTCTTACAAAAATTAACCATTTTTTCCATTTCCATAATATTTTCCTCCCTTGTAATAAAAAAAACTTAAAAAACATGTAAAGACGAATTAAATCCGCGGTTCCACTTTACTTATTCTTTAAGAATCTCTTTTATAACAATGCTAAAGGTTTCCAAGCCTTATCTTCGCATCAATAAATAATACATTTATATTGTACCACAAAAAATATATTTGTAAATACCATTTTTTTAAAAAATCGAACTTTAGTGTTTACAAACGATTATTTGTAATGTATAATTAAAGTATAAAAAAAGGAGGAATATTATGGAACAATTAACTAAAAAACAAGAAGCAGTATTAACAGCATTAAAAAAATATATTGCAAGAAAAGGTTATCCACCTACTGTGAGGGATTTATGTGAAGCTACTGGTCTTAGTAGCACTGCAACTGTTCAAGTACATTTAGATAATTTACAAAGCAAAGGTTATATTAACAAAGATAATAGAAAAAACAGAACTATTGAAATACTTGTACCAAATGAATATTTAAAAACAAATGAATCTATTATTTCAGTACCACTTTTAGGAAAAGCATCATGTGGTAATCCTATTGAAGCAATTGAACAACCAAATGAATATTTTGATTTACCTGTTACTATGATTAATGGTAAAAAAGAAGTATTCACTTTAAAAACAAGTGGAGATTCAATGATTAATGTTGGTATCTATGATGGAGATATCATTGTAGTAGAAAAAAGAAATGATGCAAAAAATGGAGATACAGTAGTAGCACTTACTAATGATAATGAAGTTACTGTAAAAACTTTCTATAAAGAAACTGATCATTTTAGATTACAACCAGAAAATGATTATATGGAACCTATTATACTAGATAGTGTCACTATTCTTGGTAAAGTAATTGGACTATATAGAAAATTCTAAAACTAAAAAAAGAGGCCTAGCCTCTTTTTATATTATGCATTATCTTTATTACTATTTTACACTTAATAAATATTACTAATTGCTATTATTTAAATAATTTGATATATTAATATTGGTGATACTATGAATTCATATAATAATAATTTAAATAATAATAACAATCAATATAACAATAATCAATATAATAACCAACAATTTTATCAAGCATATAATGGCAATTTTAATAATACTAATTATAAGAAAAAACCTAGTGCTGGAAAAGTTGTACTTATTGTAATACTTTGCTTTATAGGAATTGGAATTATTACATCACTTCTTACATTAAACTCCACTAATAAATATTTAAATGATGCACGTAAAGGATCAATGCAAAATGAAGCAGCAGAATTAGTTACAGCAGCAAGAACTTATATTGTTGCAAATAACATTACTGAATCAGGAAATTTTGTATTTGATATTGGTTCTAAGAAAGCTTATTGGATTACTACAAATGGTACACAAACACCAAGTGATAATGTAGTGCAAAAAAATCTTAAGCAAAGTCCATATGGATACTCATATCAAGCTGCTTATGTAGAAGTTACTCATGATAATTTTAATGGTAATACAGTTTTTAAATTGCATTTATCTGATGGAGTTTATTGTTTTGATGGTATTGATGAAAGTGATTTAAGTAAGGATGAATATTTAATAAAAGATTCTAAATCTGTTACAACTTGTTCAGATATGAAGCAAGCTACTTATACTAAAACAACAACTAACTAAAAAGAAAGTATATCTAATGATTATAAAAACTTTACATCTAATCCAACAACTGGATATTAAAAAAGGACTTTAGTCCTTTTTATCTTATTACAACACTTTTAATATCTTGAAGTTCAAACCTATATTGTTGTTCAACTTCAGGATATTTTTCTTTATCTACCTTACTAAAAAACATATCAAATGGTCTAATATATAATTCATTATTTCCATATAAACCACGATATACTACATATTTTTCCTTTGTTTCACTATGAATTGCCACATCAATTAATAAATAATAATCCCCTTTAAAATGTCTATAAATCCCATTAATCTTTAATCTGTCCATAAATCCTCCCAAAAATTTTATATATTAATTGTAACATAAATATAAATAAAAAAATAGATATCTCTATCTATTAACATTCAATTGGTAGCGACGGAGGGGATTGAACCCCCGACCTTCCGGGTATGAACCGGACGCTCTAGCCAGCTGAGCTACATCGCCATGAAAAGTAAGCAATATAAATATAGCATATTTTTTTTGCTTTTTCAATATCTTTTTATTATTTTTTTCAATAGAATTTACTTTAAGACATATAATATAAGATTTTACTGCATACTTTTGCTTTGAAAAATAACCTTATTTTTTTCTAAATCAAAATTATTATTTAAAAAATAAAATACTCCATCTTCCTTACATGACTTTGTTATATATTTTGAAACACTTAATACATCATCTGATGCATCTGATACCGCTACTCCATATTTAGCATTTCTTATCATTAATAAATCATTATTATTATCACCAAATGTAATAAGATAATCATTTAATATATTTTCTTTTTCTAATAATAATTTAATAGCATTATACTTATCATTACCATAATTAATAACTTCAATATAACCTCCAATATCTTTACCTTTAACTATTTTAAATACATCTAAATCATTATACATTTTTAATTTATTATAAAATTCATTTAAATCTTTTACATTATCATAATATATTTCCATCTTTAAAACTTCAAAAGATATATTTAAATCATCTATTAATCTTTCTTCAATATATCTTAATTGATACTTATAATTAGCCTTAATATTCCATCCTTTTTCACTACAAAAACATATTTTTTTATAACTATTTCCTACTATCCTTATAATATCATTAACTCTATTTTTATCTATATAATCTTTATATATAACACTATCATATTTACAATCATAAACAATTGCACCATTTGATCCAATAATATAATCACAATAATCTTTAAATAATCTTTTAATATTATTAAGTGGTCTTCCTGATGCAATTACAAATAAATTATTATTACTACGTAATTTATTAATAATATTTTTAGTATCATTTGATATATCAGATTCACTATTTTTTATTAAAGTTCTATCAATATCACTTGCTATTAAATATCTCACTATATCACCTCTTTAAAAAATAAAAACATAACTATTGAAAGTAATAATTATGCTTTTTTTCATGACCTAATGTTGTTGAATCACCATGTCCTGGATATAAAACAATATCATCATCATATTTTTTAATTTTATTAATAGATTCAATCATTTCTTGATAATTACCTGTTGGAAGATCTACTCTACCAATATTATCTTTAAATATAAAATCACCAACAAACATAATATTATAATTTTTAAAATAGAAAGTTATACTAGAACTACTATGTCCAGGAGTATAAATAACATCAAAATTAAATGATCCAATATGATGAGTATCTTCAAATAAATTTTTATAATCATAAATTTCTACATTATATAATTCAGATAAAGACTTAGCATAAGTATTATGATCAAAATGATCATGAGTAAGAAGTATTGCAATTGGTTTTAATTCTAAATCTTCAATTGTTTTGCTTTCTAGATTTCTTTTTACTTCATTCATTG
>CAZVVV010000027.1:0-4459 GCA_964630725.1 uncultured Muribaculaceae bacterium | reverse complement strand
ATAGTATTTATTATTGTGTTTTCTTCAGCACCTGGGTCTATTATTAAACATTCACTATCTTTATACACTAAATAACAATTAGTCTTTAAAGCTCCAACAGTAAGTATTTCTATATTCATTTCAACCCTTCCTTATAAGCATCAATTAACCAAGTAGGATCCTTACAACCCATAAATGGTATTACAGCATTATCATATTTATATAATTTATTAATAGTTTCTGCACTTATATGCTCACAGTTAGGACATAAATCTATTATTAAATCAGATGTTACTCCTGGATAATCTTCAAACCTTTCTCTAGCAGGTTCTATATCAGTTACAAATGCTTTATCAGCAAGCTTTAAAACATCAGCAAACTCTTTATAAAAACTTTGTGTTCTAGATATAGTATAAGGTATTAAAACTGCCACCAATGTTTTATTTGGATATTTTTGTCTAGCAGTCTCAAGAACTGTTTTTACTTCATTAGGATGATGAGCATAATCATCAACAAGTATTACATCATTTACTTTTTCTTCTTGAAATCTTCTTTTTGCCCCACCAAAATCATTTAAATATTTAATAATATCATCAAGTTCTACTTTTTCATAATAACATATACCAATACAAGCAAGTGCATCAAGTACCATATGACGTCCATATATATTTAAATTAAAATGTCCATAAAAAGTATTATCTATATAAACATCAAAACTACTTCCATCACTTCTTAATTCTAAATTCTTTGCCACTATATCATTAGAATCATCAAATCCATAATATACCATTTTATCAGATTTAATCTTTCTAATATTTTCATCATCACCACATGCAACAACTTTATATTTAGTATGATCACTAAATTGTTGAAATACATCAACTATTTCATCTATATTTTTATAACAATCAACATGATCATAATCTATATTAGTAATAACAGAATACTTTGGAGTATATAAAAGTAAATGCCTTTCAAACTCACAAGACTCAACAACAAAGTTATTAGAATCTTTATCCACTACACCAGTACCATCACCAATTAAATAACTAGCGCCAACTGTATTTTGCATAATATGACCAAGCATTGCAGTAGTAGTAGTCTTACCATGAGTACCCCCAATACATATTGCATCATACTTTCTAGTAAGTTCTCCAATCATTTCATAATATCCATACATTTTACAGCCAAGTTCTTTAGCCCTTTTTATAGCATAATGTTCTTCATGAATCGCAGCAGTATATACAAATATCATATCACTAGTAAGCATATCAGCATTTTTATAACATTTTATTCCCCTTTCATTTAATGGTTCTTCAGTAAAAGAATAAACCTTTGCATCATCACATCCTAATACTTCATTACCCATATCATATAAAATACATGCTAACCCTGTCATTCCAGATCCTTTAATACCTGCGAAAAAATATGTCATTTTAATCACCTTCTTTAATTATTATATCATAAAATTATATCCTATTTAAATAGTTACATGTAAATAAATGTAAATATAAATAATATTATTACTTAAATAATAACATATAAAACTTAGTAAATATTTTATGACAAAATGGTGCTTTATAAAACAATCTATTATTATCACTTTCAATAGCATCAATCATTTGATAAACAATACTAGATATATCATAAGACTCAATTACATTAAAAAACTTTTTTTGATTCATTACTAAATCATCACTATATATAAAATAATCACTATTATTAATAGATTTAGCAAAACCTTCAACCATCACTTGATTAAAACCTGTTTTATAAGCTCCAGGTAAAATTAATTTAAGCTTTACTTTACTATTACTAACTTTAAGTTCTTTATCCAAACACATTCCCATTGTAATTAATGCACTTTTAGTACAACAATAACTACCTAAAAAAGGTATAGGCATTAATCCTGCAAGCGAAGAAGTAATTAATACTTTACCTTTCTTATCCTCTTTTTTCTTTTTATCAATAAACCTCTTAGTAAGTTCTAGCGTTGAAAAAAAATTAGTTTCAAAATTACTTCTTATATCCTTAATATCAATATCTAAAAAAGAACCTCCAATACCTATACCTGCATTATTTACTAAAATATCAATATCTAAATCATCCATTAAAGACAAATCTTTTTTACTAGTAATATCCATTTTAAAAACATAAAAATTCCTTAGAATATTATCCTTCATTAACTTTCTTCTTACTGATTTTATTTCTTTATTATGATGCACTGTAATATATACTATATGCCTTCTTTTTATTAATTCTTTAGCAAGACTATAACCAATACCAGAAGCTGCTCCCGTTATTAATATTTTCATTATATCACCATAAATAGTATGAACTAAATAACAAATATTAAACTTTTTTCATATAATATTTTAGGTGATTGCCATGAATAAACATAGTTTTATGTGTAATTGTAGTGCTTGTAAAAACAAAAGACGAAGTAGTGGTTGCTACATCGGTCTTATTGCTTTTTGGATAGTAGTAATATTTTATCAAGCTATAATTACTATATTTTTTACTATTACTTGGAATGCAGTTATATTATTTTTAGAAATAATATTACTCTTCTTCCTCATTTTTAGGATAATATGGTGAAATAATACTATCTGTTTTATATAAATAATCAAGCATCTTATCCACTAGAATACAATTATTAAAATCATTATTAGTAAACTCTATTTTATCAGGTAATGATATTAATATAAAAAATAATTTTAACTCACTTTGTTTTAATGGATATCTTTTTTGATACATTTCAAATAAACTAGAAAATTCTATTTTTTCATAATTATTTTTATAAAAATTATATAAATCATATATAGGATTATCAAACTTAGATTTATCCCAACTAATTAAATAACTATTTTCATTTCTTATTAAATGATCTAAAGAAAGATTATTATGAATTAGTACTACTCTTTCTTTTTTACTTTCTTTAACTAACTCATACCAATTATCTAATTCATTTTTACAATAATTTAATGAAGAATAAACTTTAGATATATTTCTAACTAATAAGTAATATGAAGGCGACATATATATTTCTTGCTCTATTAATTCATTTAAATCACTATAATAACTATATAATTTATTTATTTTATTATCAATATCCTCATATATTTTTTTATAATCATCTATACTTACACTAATATATCTAGTAGTTTTATTATGAAGAAGAGATACAAGATTAATTAATTCAATAGCCCTTTCATCATCAGATATATTATAATCTTTTAAATACTCATATAAAACATATTTTAAAGATAATACTCTATTACTAGGATAATAATTAAAATTTCTAGCATCTAAATATGAAAATACTTTATTATTACCCTTATTCTCCTTTAAAACATATTCATTATTTACAATAATAGCACTTTTTACCTTTCTAAAACATTTAGGATTTATATTATTTTCTTTAAGTAACTTATAATCAATCATTAGAATTAGGTATAAGTAATTTTAAACCAGTAGTAAGAACATCAAAATCATTATAATCTTTTATTTGATTAACAGACACTTTATATTTAGTACAAATCTTTTCAATAGTATCCTCTTCTTGAACAGTATATACTATATAAGTTAAATACTTTTCATCAGCATCACTAATTATATCAGACTTAATATCATTCAAAACATCAACAGGATCAATATTTCTCTCATCAATAACTAATTCATCAATATCATTATCTTCATCCATAGGCAATAAATCAGTCATATCATTTAATTCTTCTTTTACTTCAAATTCTTTCTTTACTAAGTTATCTAAAAGCACTGATATTTTAACACAAAGAGTATCATCATTTTTTATTTCATATGAAAAATCATCTATATCAATAGTACAATCATATGCATCATATAAATCACTTATTTGTATTTCACATGGTATTTTATAACTATATTCCTCTTCGTTAGTTGAAGAACTAATCATTTTATATGTACCTTTTATATAAAAGTTACCAGTTACTATATCCTCACCTTTAAGAATTAAATCATTATCTAGTGATATACTAGTAAGTTCTCCAATCTTAGTTTTAAATAAAATATCTTTCTCAAATGGTATTATTTGTTTCATTTTAAGACCTCCCTAAAAAATTATATGAAAAAAAAGAGTTATTAGAACCCTTTATAATTAATTCAATAAAAAAGCACTTTTTCAAGTACTATTTTTCATCAGATTTTCTACTCAATAAACTTGACACTCAAACATTTATTTGCTATATTTGTATTGCATGTTCTTATGGGCGTCGGCTTCGCTATTCTATTATGAAAGTGAGGTGATGTGTAATGAGTAGAAAAAACGACTTGATTTGCATCTTGCTTATTATAATCCTTTTCTTATTAATTATCATCTATAAATTAATCTAAATATTTTAATTAATAAAAATGCGACGTCTCTCTAATATAGGGAAACGTCGCTCCAAACAAACTTGAAGCTGGCGTTCATAATGAACGTGCTTCTTTATATATAATATAC
>CAZVVV010000026.1:3712-8958 GCA_964630725.1 uncultured Muribaculaceae bacterium | reverse complement strand
AGTCGGAATTAACTGGTATCCTGGTCATATGGCAAAGACTAAAAGACTAATAAAAGAAAATTTGAATGTAATAGATATAATTTATGAGGTAATTGACTCTCGTATTCCATATAGTTCTAAAATAATAGATATTGATGAATTAATATCAAATAAACCTAGAATATTAATAATGACTAAATATGATTTATGTGATAAGATTGAAACTGATAAATTTGCTAAGTATTATGAATCTCTTGGATATAAAGTAATTAAATGCAATCTTACATCAAATGATAATCTTAATAATTTATTTGAATTAAGTAATGAGATACTAAAAGACAAAATAAAAAAAGAAGAAGAAAAAGGAATAAAAAAACAAACAATACGTGCTTTAGTAATAGGTATACCAAATGTAGGCAAATCAACATTAATAAATAAAATAGTAGGAAGAAAAATAACAATAACAGGTAATAAACCTGGCGTTACTAAGAACCTTAGTTGGATAAGAGTAGGCAAAAATATTGAATTACTCGATTCACCAGGAATATTATGGCCTAAGTTAGAACAAAATCGTGTTGCATTTAATCTTGCTAGTACTACTGCAATTAAAGAAGAAATATTACCTCTTGAAGACGTAGCAATTTATATATTAGATTTTTTATCTAAACATTATAAAGATATATTAGTGTCTAATTATGATATTGAAGATGTTTCAGATACATATGAAGTATTTGAAATAATTGGTAGAAAAAAAGGTTGTCTTATGAAAGGTGGTCTTATTGATTATGATAAAGTAATAGATATAATAATAAATGATATAAAGAAAGGAAAAGTAAAAGGAATTACTTTTGATAGATTTGAAGATGTTAAATAAAGAAGAAATACTTTATAAATTAAGTCAATTAAAATTAAACAATAATGACTTTATCGTTTTAATGGGTTCATCCTTAGTACTTCATAATATAAAAAAAGAAACTAATGATATAAATATATCTGTTAAATCTGATGTTTTTAATAAATTAAAAGAAAAATATAACTCTTCTTATAATGATATACTTGATATAATTAAATATGATGTATTTGAAATAAATAGCTTTGATTTTAATATAAATAGTGATTATATTAATGAATATTATTGTCAAGACTTAGAAAATATTATGAAAGTTAAGAAAAAACTAAATAGAAAAAAAGATATTAAAGATATAAAAGCAATAGATTTATATTTATGTAGTTTAGATAACACTAGATATGAAAAAGAATTATATAACAAAAATATAAGCATAATCGCCGGAGTAGATGAAGTAGGAAGAGGCCCTTTAATTGGACCAGTAGTAGCATCAGCAGTTATTCTACCAAAAAATTATGTTTTAAAAGGACTTACTGACTCAAAAAAACTATCTGAAAAGAAAAGAAATTATTATTATGATATTATAAAAAAAGATGCACTTGCTATTGGAATAGGCATTATTGATAATAATATAATTGATGAAATAAACATATATGAAGCCACAAAACTTGCTATGAAACAAGCCATAAACAATTTAAACATTAAACCACAACATATTTTAATTGATGCAATGAATCTAGATATAGACATTCCAATAACACCAATTATAAAAGGAGACTTTAAATCACAAACAATCGCGGCAGCATCAGTTATTGCAAAAGTAACAAGAGACAAAATGATGTATGAACTTGATAAAAATTATCCAGAATATAATTTTAAAAATAATAAGGGATATCCTACAAAAGACCATCTTGATGCCATAGAAAAATATGGTATATTAAAAGACCATAGAAAATCATATGGACCAGTTAAAAGCTATATAGAAAATGATAAAAAAGTATTGCGATAATTTTATGAGTATGATACAATATGCAAACAAAGGAAAGTGTTTTCTCATATTCAACTTTCCTTTGTAAATATTATAATTATAGTGAGATGTACTGCTACTAGTAATAAAATTTTTTAAATCACATACTCCAATATATAATAGTTTTAAAAAAATACTTTAGTACAATTTAACTATACATTATAATACTCTTATAGATACTAATCTTACTATAAGAGATTAAGTGCTTAATAAGCACTTTTTTAGTATATTATAATTAATAATTTACATATCATATTTTTTAATACATGAAAAAATGATTGACATATTTAAAAAATTAATGTATAAATTATTACGAGGGATGTGATATCATGAAAAATTTAGTAATCGTAGAATCACCTAGTAAAAGTAAAACAATTGAAAAATATCTAGGTAGTAATTATAAAGTAGTATCTTCAAAAGGACATATTAGAGACTTAGCAACAACTGGTAAGTTTGGTTTTGGCGTTGATGTAGATGATGGTTTTAAACCTAATTATGAAATAATCAAAGGTAAAAAAAGCGTTGTTACTGAGTTAAAAAAACTTGCTAAAGAAAGCAATTTAGTATATTTAGCATCCGATCCTGACCGTGAAGGAGAAGCAATTGCTTGGCATTTAAAAGATGCTTTAAAATTAAAAGATGATAAATATGATAGAGTAGTATTTAATGAAATAACAAAAGACAAAGTATGTGATGCTTTTAATCATCCTAGAAAGATTGATGATGATTTAGTTAAATCTCAAGAAACAAGAAGAATCCTAGATCGTATAATTGGATTTAGACTATCTAAACTAATGCAATCTAAAACAGGTGGTAAGTCCGCTGGAAGAGTCCAATCAGTAGCACTTAAACTAATAGTGGACCGTGAAGAAGAAATTAATGCTTTTATTCCTGAAGAATATTATACTATTACTGCAATTTTTAATGATTTTGAATCCAAATTATTTCAATATAATCATAATGATATTGAAATTAAAACAGAAAAAGAAAAAAATGATATTTTAAATAAATTATCTAAGACATTTGAAATAGAAAGTATAGATAAAAAAGATAAAAATAAGAAAGCAAAACCTCCATATACAACATCAACTCTTCAACAAGATGCATCAAATAAATATAATTTTCCTGGTAAAAAGACTATGTCTATTGCTCAAAAATTATATGAAGGTATTGAACTAGAAAATGAAACAACTGGGTTAATTACCTATATGAGAACAGACTCTATAAGACTTAGTGATGAGTTTATAAAAAATACTTATAAGTATATTAATGATAATTATGGTAAAGAATATGTTGGCTATGTAAAACAAACTAAAAATAAAGAAAATGTTCAAGATGCACATGAGGCTATTAGACCTACTGATATTAATAAAAGTCCTGATAAAGTTAAGAAATATTTATCTGAAGATGAATATAAATTATATAAATTAATATATTTTAGAGCACTTGCTTCATTAATGATAGATGCTAAAGCCCTTACTACTACAATTATTTTAAATAATAATAACTATCAATTTAAGACAACTGGTTCTATTATAACTTTTGATGGTTATTTAAAAGTATATAAAGATTATGAAACAACAGATGAAAAAATATTACCTGATTTAGAAAATTATAATACTAATATAGTTATTGCTAATGAAATAGTAGATGAACAACATTTTACTAAACCAAAACCTAGATATACTGAAGCTAAATTAATAAAAGAACTTGAAGAATTAGGCATTGGTAGACCTTCAACATATGTTAAAATTATTGATACATTAAAAGAAAGAGGATATGTTTTACTTGAGGATAAAAAGTTTAAACCCACTGAAATAGGTATTTTAACTACTCATAAACTTCAAGAATTTTTCTCTAATATAATTAATGTTGAATATACTGCTAAAATGGAAAATGATCTTGATAAGATTGCTGAAGGAAAAGAAGTATGGAATGAAATGCTTGATAGCTTTTATAAAGAATTTGAACCTCTTGTAAAAACTGCATTTAGTGAAATGGAAAAGAAAGAACCAGAAAAAACTGGAGAGTCTTGTCCTTTATGCAATAATCCTCTTGTAATTAGAAAAGGTAAGTATGGAGAGTTTACTGCATGTAGTAATTATCCTGAATGTAAATATATTAAAAAAGAAGAAAAGAAAATTATTGAAATATGTAATTGTCCTAATTGTGATGGGAAAATAGTAGAAAGAAAAACTAAAAGAGGAAAGATATTTTATGGATGCAATAATTATCCTAAATGTAATACAGCTTTTTGGGATAAACCTATAAATGAAAGATGTCCTAAATGTAATAATATCCTTTTAGAAAAGAAAGATAAGATAGTTTGTTCTTCTTGTGAATATGAAAAATAGTACTTAGGTACTTTTTTTATTGCTTTTTTTATTATTTAAAGTTATAATCTAATTATAATAGGTGGTAGAAATGAATAGGAGATTATACATAATTTCATTTGTATTTTTTGTACTTGGATTAACTTCAGTCGGATTATATTTTTATTTTGACAAAGAAGTATATAAAGACATTAATGTTACTTATAATAATTATAAAGATTATATACTTACATTAGATATCTCTAGTAATAGTAATAATTTATATTGCGCAATTTCAAAAGAAGAACAAAAAGAAGAAATAAAATTTAAAAAAGTAGTCAATAAAAAATGCTCATATGAAGTAAAAGACTCTGGTAGTTATCATATTTATTTAAAAGAAAATGATATAATAACTGAATATAAAATTAATAAAGTTCTTGATATTATTACTAAAAAAGATACTTATTATTTAGCAGAAAAAGATACTTCTAAAATAAAATATGATGTAATTGAACTAGGTAAAAATGATATTATAATACAATCATCTGATAATAATGTTGTAACCATTAATAATGATACTATTAATAGTAATACTAAAGGAAATGCTAAAATAATTATTTCTAATACTAATATAAAAAAAGAAGCCTCAGTAGTAGTAACCAATCTAATAGATAAGATGCCTAAAGAATTTAATAATAATAAAAAGTACATACCATGTAATAATTATAGTGAAGAAGAAGCAGAATTATTAGATAAGATTTTATACGATAGAGTAGAAGAAGCCGGTAATAGTACACGTGCTGGTGTAGTAGCGGCAGTTAGATTTTTGACATTAGAATTCCCATACAAAATAAAATACTTTTCTGAAAATGGTCGTGTAGCAAACTATAGTGGTGGAAAAAAAGTCGATGGTGAAGGAAGATACTATCATAAAGGATTATATTTATCATATGAAAAAACTAAAGATATAAAATACCCACTTAATGGTCCTGCTCCATGGGGATGCTATATCTATTCTATTCCAAGCAAAGGAAATAGACAAAATGGACTCGATTGCAGTGGTTTTACAACATGGGTAGTA
>CAZVVV010000026.1:3420-3702 GCA_964630725.1 uncultured Muribaculaceae bacterium | reverse complement strand
GTATATAATGGCGGTTTTGATATTGAAGACTTAGGAGCCTATGCTGGATCTAAAAGCTATAAAAACTTAAATGATATTGGTGAAGAATATAAACTGACAAAAGAACTTGCTCTTTCTGATAAAATAAAAGCAGGAGATTTACTCGGAGAAGTCTCTGAAACTGGAGGACATTCTGCAATAATCGTAGGAATTGATAAAGACTATTATTATGTTGGTGAGTCACTTTGGATATCACCAACTGGTGTTACCATAAGCAAATATAAAAAAGAACAATTAATTAAC
>CAZVVV010000026.1:0-3410 GCA_964630725.1 uncultured Muribaculaceae bacterium | reverse complement strand
AACTACTTCGAAACAGTTAATTTAATGGACAGCTTTTATAAAAACGATGGTAACTATACAAGCATGTGGTATTAAAAAATTAAAAAAAAGATTGCAAGTGTTTAATAGTTTGTGTTATTATATATATGATACTAGTGGAGGAATGAAATATGAAATTTGATTTAAAAAAGTTTATTGGTGATGACCAAAAAATAGATAATACAAAAGAAAATGAATATTATGCAGAAGCAACTAAAGAAGAAGTAAATGGTGCTAAAATGATACTTTTAGAACCACGTGCTTATTCTGAATCACAACAAATAGCAGATTATCTTAAAAAAAGATGCTCTGTAGTAGTTAATTTAAAAAGAGTAACACCTGAAGTAGCTAAAAGAATAATAGACTTTCTTGGTGGTACTATATATGCAATCGGAGGAACAATGCAAAAGTTAGGAAATGGTATTTTCTTATGCGCTCCGAATAACTTTAATATTGAAGGCAAAATAAGTGAAGGAGAAAAACAAACTCAAAAGAGTAAAAAAGAAGAACAAGAATTAGACTGGTAATATAAATGAGGTGTGGTATATGGATAATTTCAATCAAGCACAAATGGGTTATGATAAAAAAGAAGTTAATGAATTTGTAGACTATGTAATTAAAAAAACTGAGGAAAATATTGATACTATTAAAAGCCAAAACGAAGAAATTAAAAGACTTAATTTAGAACTTGAAAAATATAAGAAAATGGAATCATCATATCAATATCTTAATTCTCAGACTGAATATACTACTACCGAAATAAAACGTTTAGCAGAACAACAAGCAGATCTTATAGTAAAAGAAGCTAAAGATAATGCTAGTAGAATAGTAAACGATGCCCTTATTAAAGCACAAAAAATACAAAATGATAAAGAACTTCTTAATAAAAATATTGTTATATGTAAGAAGAAAATTAGAAATGCTTTAATGGAACAATTAGATTTAATCGAAGAAATAGAAATGCTTTAGAGCATTTTTTTCTTGACTTTAATTATAAATCATGTATAATATTTTTAACAAAAAGGTGTTATATATGGACATTAATAAACAAATAAAAGAACTCAATAGATTAAAAAGAAAAATAGAAATAGACTTATTATCTTTTATCAATACAGAAAATAGAATATCATTATCTTATCAATATTGTCATATTATTGAACTACTTAATATGATTGATGATAATAATACTTATGAAATATTACCATTCATTAAACTTAAACATTATAATTTTAAACATAGTATTCCCTATAGAATGCTATTTGAAAACACTAATTTTATATATGATGTATCAAGTAATGTAATAAATAGTTTTAATAATATTACTTTAGAACCCAATAAATTATTTTATATTGATAATCAAACATTCTTTAATACTAAACAAAAGATGTTTATATTAAAATCATTTCTTGAAAATATTGATCCTCAATTAGGAATGTTTTTAAATAATATGAAAAATAATATAATATATCATGATAATAAAAATGATACATACGGAAGAGCCTTTTCTTTTCCAAGTTATGATAAATATTGTATATATATTAATCAAAGAAATAGAGTTTCTTCTTTTATAGACACTTATGTATTAGCACATGAAATAGGACATATTTATGAAGATAAGTTTGTACTTAATAGACCTATAGAATCTGTTTCTAAGTATGATAATTATTACTCAGAAGTTTGCTCAACATTTTTTGATACAACTTTTTTAAACTTTGCAAATGATTATCTTAATCTTAAAGAAGCAAATTATATGAAAGAATATAAACTTAATGAAATATTTTCTTGTTTTAAAACACTTAATTTTTTAATCAATAATATTAATATTTCATACGATGGTAATAAATATAAAATACTATATTATAAAGACTTATCTAAAAATGATAAAAAATATATTAAAGAATGTGATTCATATTTAAACAATATCAAATATGGATATGGTACATTAGTGGGCACTTATTTTGCTAATTTATATCATAAAGATAAAATAAAAGGATTAACATCATTAAAAGAATTTTTAAATGGACAATGCTATATATCTTGTAATGAACTATATAATGACTTTATAAAAAATTATTCTTTTCTTAAAGAAGAATTAGAAATAATAAAAAGAACTAAATAATTATTGGTTTATTTAGTTCTTTTTTAATTAAACTATTATCCTTTACTATAAGAGAATATATTTTAGTTACTTTAAACTCTATATCAAGATTTCTATCTATATTAGGTTTATAATTACTAATAAGAGGAATATCTATATCTTTTTTAATAATATTTAAATATTTTTTACCCTTTATATTAAAACCTAATATTCTTATATAAGTTATTTCATTTATAAAATCTTGTTTCTTAAAATCAGTTAATATATGTATTAACATTCTATTAATTTTATTATAAGTATACCTTTTAGTTTTAATATTAGAAATTAACTCATCAATAGTTTCTGAATCATTTATATATTTAAGTATTCTAGATTCTATACCTTCATCAACAGTTTGATATATTGATAAATCATAAGTAGTATTTATTTTATACTTTAATAATTCTAAATAATCAATATTCTTATAAATAATATTATCATTATAATTAATATACTTAGATATATCTTTATTTTCTTTAATTAACTTTCTAATTAAACTAGCACTTATAATATCAGTATTTGTATCATTACCATGATAATCATTAGTCCTTTTAATAGAAATAGGTTCAATATTATAATTATTTTTAATTATTTCTTTTATATAAGATATACCTAATAAATCATTCGGAGTATCAACCTTTTTAATATTAAAATGTTTTAAAGCAAGAGAAAGACTAGTAGGGTAGTTATTACCATTATCAAGATATTCTTTTACCAAAGAGTCAAATTCATTATTATTTACTTGTAGACTAGCTATATTATATAAAAGATCTATATCATTAGATTCACTACCAAATACTATTTTAGATACATTTAATTTATTTAATATAGAAATAGCACCCTTAGCAAAAATATCAGCACTTTGTGATGAAAATACAAAAGGTAATTCAATTACTATATCTATTCCATTATTAAGACAAATACTAGTCTTATCCCATTTATTAAGTACACTTATTTCTCCTCGTTCACAAAATGAAGATGATATAACACATATAATTAAAGAATCTTTATACATTTCTCTTATTTTTTTAATATGATATAAATGTCCTAAATGAAAAGGATTATATTCTGCGATTATTCCAATTATTTCCATACAAATCACCGTCTATATTGTATCAAATTATTTCTATTATGTAAAATACCATCTTTACAAAGAATTAAATATTTTATATAATTGTAATAGATAATAAGAGGAGGATTGCTATGAAAAATAAAAAGAAAATATTTACTATGATAGCTTTATCTTTATTTGCCT
>CAZVVV010000025.1:1011-9215 GCA_964630725.1 uncultured Muribaculaceae bacterium | reverse complement strand
TCATCTCGTGCAGTTATATCAAATCTAAAATAAGAAAAAACTAAACTAAAATAATAAAAAGGAGTTTAATTATGAAAGAAAAGAAAAAAATAAGTAGAAATAATTTAATAATATTAATCGCAGTTATATTATGTGGTTTAATGCTTTTACTTAATTTATGTGGGGTATTTGATTTAAGACTTAATCTTGCATATACTAATGAGTATAATATATCTGATGTAAATAATATTAATTTTAATATGTTATATTATGATCTTGAAGTTAAGACTGGTTCAAATGATAAGATTATTGTTAAGTATTATGGTAATGATAAAGAAAATATTGATATAAGTAGTTCTACTAATAAGGATTTAAATATTGAAATGGTTAATCATAAATTTTCTCATAAAAATGCATTTTTAAAACAAAAAGTTATGATTATTCTTCCAAAAAGTTATATTGGAACTCTTAATGTTGAATCTACTGATGGAGATGTTTCAATTAAAAATAATTTTAATATTAATGCAAATGTAGAAACCACTGAAGGAGATATTTATTTATCTAAAATTAATAAATTAACTATTAAATCTGACGATGGAGATGTTTCTATTAATAAGGTTAGAGTTCTTGATCTTGATGTTATTGATTCAGATGTTGATATTTTTAATATTAAAGATGAAGCATCAATTATGTCAGTCGAAGGAGATATAACTATAAACAAATTTAATCTTACTAACAATAGTACAGTAGAAACTCGTAGTGGAGATATATCTATTAAAAATATTAAAAATGCTTCAGTTGACGCTTCTGATACTCTTGGTGATAAAATAATGGCTAAATCATACAAAGGAACTTATCAATTGAAAGTTAATTCTGTAAAAGGAGATATTACCATTAGATAATATCTTTTTTGTATTTAAAAAATATGATACAATAAATATGAAGTGATGGAGGAAGTATTATGGAGCAAAAGAAGGATCCTTTTAAAACTGATAAACCGCTTTATGATTATAGCATTTCTTATGATTATTCCAAACTACCAAAAGATTTAATTGAAATAATTCATGAGCTTGAAGAATATGATAAAGAAGGAGACTGGTTTAATTATGATATGAAGTTTCCTATTCTTGATGTTAATGCAAAATCATATTGGCGCAATAAAGTCATTAGTGAGTATGATTATAAAACATTGTTAAAAAAATATGGAGGTATATATGATTAAAATTGAAGATTTTAGTTTACTTAGTTCTAGTGGAATTAGTTATGGTGGACATGGTGGAAGTAAAAGAGGAGTTATTTTAAACAATGAAAGATGGTTTTTAAAGTATCCTAAGTCTATTAAAAGTATGGATGTAGCAGGCTTGTCATATTCCACTACACCATTATCAGAGTATCTTGGTTCTCATATATATGAATCAATTGGAATAGATACTCATAAAACTAAACTAGGATTTGCTAATGATAAAATAGTGGTAGCATGTAAAGACTTTTTAGATAGTAATGAAACTATAATTGATTATAATATGATTAAAAATGAATATGATGAAAATGTAGAAAGAGCAATTGAATCTTTATCTACAAGTTCAGACGATTCAAATCATAATCTTGAAGAAGTACTTCTAATTATGGAAGAAAACCCTTACTTTAAATCCATTCCCGAATTAAAAACAAGATTTTGGGATATGTTTATTATTGATGCTTTTATTGGTAATAATGACAGAAATGAAGGTAATTGGGGACTGATTTTGAATAAAGATACTAATAAACTTAGAATATCTCCAGTATTTGATAATGGAGCAGCATTCTTTAATAAATCAAGTGATGAGAGATTAACACAAATTTTAGATGATGAATTTAAGTTTAAGCAATCAGTTTATGATAGCTCAGTTTCTATTTATAGACTTAATGGAAAACAAATAAATCCATTAAAATATATTGAAAGTATGGAAAATGAGGATTGCAATAAAGCTATATTAAGAATTGTTCCAAAAATTAATTTTGATAGTATTAAAAATATTTTTGATGAGTTACCAGATGAGTATAATGAACTTACTGTACTTAGTAGAATGCAAAAAATATATTACTTAAAAACACTTAGATATAGATATAATAATATACTTATTCCTGTTTATGAAAAATTGTTAGAGTCTTATAATGCTTAAGTAATATTAATAATCGACAAAATATTTAAAATATAATTTATATAATAGTTTAGGTGGTACAATGACTATATATGTAGATTATATTTTTTTTATTAATTTTTTATTTGATCTTATTCTTTTATATGGAATAAATATTATATTAAAAAGAAATACCTCTAGAATAAGATTAATACTTGGTTCCATATTCGGAGGATTTACTACTTTTATACTCTTTATATCTATAAATGGTTTTATATACTTTTTAATAAAACTATTATTCGGAGTCATTATGCTACTAATTACTTTTTCTTTTAAAACACTTAAATATACATTTACTAATTTTATATACTTAATATTACTTTCTATAATACTCGGAGGTTCACTTCTTTTTATAAATAATCAACTTGGTAATAAATCAACTGGTATCATACTTTTTACTAAAGATTTCAATCTTAATAATATTATAGTGTTACTTAGTTCATTATTAATCATTGAATTATATTCATATATTAATAGAATATATAAAAATAATATATCTAATATATATAATGTTATATTATATAATAAAAATCAAACCATTAAATTAAATGGTTATTTAGATACTGGTAATAATTTATATGATCCATATTTCAATAAACCCATTATTATCTTAAATAAAGGAATTGATATTTTATATGATTCTTTTATATTGGTTCCTTATAATACTTTAAGTGGAAAAGGATTAATGAAATGTATATTTTGTGATAAATTATACATAAATGATATAGGCTATAAATATAATGTATTAATAGGACTATCAAATGACAAATTTCATCTATATGATACTGATATAATACTGCATAAGGAGATGATTAAATGAAAATAATAATGTTATTAAAAAGATTATTTAGAAAAAATAATATTTTTTTTGTGGGAGCCACTGATATTTTACCTCCACCACTTGAAAAAGAAGAAGAAGATAAACTAATTGATTTATCATTTAATAAAGATATGAATGCTAGAAATAAACTTATTGAACATAATCTTAGATTAGTAGTTTTCCTTGCTAAAAGATATGAAAATACTAAAGTTGATCTTGAAGATTTAGTAAGCATTGGTTCGATTGGTTTAATCAAAGGAATTAATACTTTCTCTAAGGATAAGAATATAAAACTAGCAACATATTGTTCTAGATGTATTGATAATGAAATACTTATGTATCTTAGAAAAACTAAAAAAAGTAAAACTGATATATCCTTTGAAGAATCCCTTAGTTTTGATGCTGATGGAAACGAACTACATCTTGAAGATATATTAGGTACTGATAAAGATATAGTTACTAAAGGATTAGATGATGAATTAGATAAACAATTATTAAGAAAAGAACTAAACAAATTAGATAAAAGAGATAAAGTAATAATGTGCTTAAGATATGGTCTTAATGGATATGAAGAAATGACTCAAAAAGATGTTGCAGAAAAACTAAATATTAGTCAATCATATATATCTAGAATAGAAAAGAAAGTTATAAAAAAATTAAAATCAGTTATTAAAAATTAGAACTCTTAATAGAGTTTTTTTACTATCCTGAACTTGCTTGATTAAATATTTTATATTTGTTATATTTAGTTTAGTTTCTTCAGGAGGTGTTTTATGAAAATGATAACTAAAAATGTACCAGAACCAATGATGAGTACAAAAGATATGATTAATAATTTAAAGATGAAAAATATTAAGTTTAAGTTATTTAGTGAAAGGCAAGCGTTTATTTATTTAAAATTTAATAATAACTATTATAATGTAACTTGCTATAAGAATAATTTTTTAAAGTATCCTAGTCCTGCGGGTAAAATGGAAGGAAAATATCTAGATTTAGATTTTGCTTATTTAAGAGATTTATCTATAATTGATATGAAACTTAGATTAGTACTTAATGATGTAATAATGGATATCGAGCATTATTTAAAGTTGAAAATACTTAATCTTACTGAAAGTATCGATGAAGAAGATGGGTATAGGATAGTAAATATGTATCTAGAAAATGATTATAATAATGAGCAAAGATTACATAATAGTATTTTAAAGAAAGTTACAAGTACTTATTATAAAAAGATTTTTTCTAAATATGATATAGATAAAGATAATAGATTAGAAAATATACCTATTTGGGAGTTCTTAGAAATAATAACGATGGGTGAACTTATTAATTTTTATGAGTTTTTTACCAGTGAGTATGAATTAGAAAAAGAAAAACAATCTATTTATATCTTAAAGGAAATAGTTAAATTAAGAAATGCAGTTGCCCATAATACAAATATATTAAGTGATTTGGGAGTAAGAGATAAGACCCAAAGAGCACATATCGAAGTTATTGATTTTTTAGATAGGTGTGGTGTTAGTATTAGACTAAGAAGTAAAAGATTAACTAATTCAAGAATACGACAAATCACTTATGCTCTTTATATGTTTAATAAAATAGTAACTAGTGATGGAGTAAAATATGGTGTAACTAAGAAGATTAATGATTTGTTTTATGATAGAATACCAAGAAATAAAGATTATTATAAAAATAATGAATTATTACAGTCTATTTATCATTATTTTGATTGTATTATAAAGAAGTATTATGCAATATAAAGCTTTGTAAAAGTATTGACATAGTATTACTAGATATGTTATATTATATGTGCAAGTAAAAAAACATTAAGTTGTTTTTTGTAAGATAGCTATTTTCGGTAGCGGTCTATTTTTTTGCCCAAATATAGTTGACATAGTATTACTGGAGATGTTATATTATATGTGCAGGAAAAAAAACATTAAGTTGTTTTTTGTAAGGCAGCTATTTTCGGTAGGGGCCTATTTTTTGCCTAAATTTATTTATTGGAAACTATTGACAATGAATAGTTTTTTTGTTATTATTTTTCTATATTATTAAGCAATGAGAAGAAGTAGTAATAAAGATTACTATTTTAGTGAGTTAGGGATAGTGAAAACCTAATAATAAGTACTTTATGAACGTATCTTTGAGCTTAAACGTAGTTTTGCGTTAAAAAAAGAGTGCATAGAGTTCTATGAAGTAAGGTGGTACCACGGAATATTTCGTCCTTATTTTATAGAACTTTTTTATTGAAAGGGTGAGATTATGAAAGAAAAGTTAGAAAGCAAAATACTTAATATTTTTATTGAAAATGGTTATGATGAAAAATATGCTAAAATAAGTGTATCAAACAGACCAGAGTTATGTGATTATCAAATTAATAGTGTTTTCCAAATTGCCAAGGAAGAAAGTAAAAATCCAATTGAAGTCGGAGAACTTATTACTAATTTAATCAATAATTGTTCAGACTTTGATAATTATTTTGATTCTGTAGTTTTTGCAAAACCTGGTTTTATTAATATTAAAATAAGTGATAAACTTATTTTAAATGAACTTAATAAATGTATTTCTTCAGGCAATTTTGGTATAGAAAAAATTAATGAAAATAAGACCTGTGTAGTAGATTATGGTGGACCAAATATAGCTAAACCACTTCATGTTGGACATATTAGACCTGCAATAATTGGACAATCTATATACGAAATATTAAAAGAAAAAGGATATAAAGTGATCGGAGATGTGCATCTTGGAGACTTTGGACTTCAAATGGGACAAGTAATATGCGGATTAAAAAAGAGGGGACTTAGTGCTAAAGATATAAATATTGAAATATTACAAGAAATATATCCAAAGATGAGTGCTTTATGTAAAAGTGATGAAGAAGTAGCAAGCGAATGTAGAAAGATTACTAAAGAATTACAAGATGGAAATAACGAAGAATATAACGAATGCTTTAAAGCAATGTATGATGCATCACTTAATGATATAAAAAGAATATATAAGTATTTAGGAGTATCCTTTGACTATTGGTATGGTGAAAGAGATAGCTATAAATACATGGATGACTTAATGAAGTTTTTTGAATCTAAAGGAGTTTTAGAAATAGATGATGGTGCTAAAATAATAAGAGTAGCCAAAGAAGATGATAAAAAACTTGTACCTCCACTTATTATTCAAGGTAAAAGTGGTGGATTTCTATATGCTACTAGCGACCTTGCCACTATATATCAAAGGATGAAAGACTTTAATCCTGATTATATACTTTATGTAGTGGACAATAGACAAAGTTTGTATTTTGAACAAGTATTTAGAGCATGTGAAATAAGTGGTTTAACAAAGGGAGTTTCCTTAGAACATGATGCCTTTGGTACAATTAACGGACCAGATGGTAAACCATTTAAGACAAGAAGCGGTGAAACCCTAAAATTAGATGACTTAATTGAACAAACTAAACAAATATTTATATCTAAAAAAGAATCCAATAAGAATATGAAACCTAGTGATATAGATATAATAGTTAATTCAATATTAAAATTTGCTGATCTTCAAAATAATCGTGAAAAAAATTATATATTTGATATAGAAAAGTTTGCAGATGTAAATGGTAAGACAGGACCATATATATTATATACTGCAGTTAGAATTAGAAAAATTATTAATTCTAATATTGTAGAAAATATTTTAAGCAATAAAATATATAATGAAGACGATAGAAATCTAAGAAAGAAATTACTTGAAGTAAATAATGTAGTTAGTCGTGCATGTAATGAAAGAATGCCACATCATATAGCAGAATTCTTATATGATTTAGCAGTTTTAACTAATACTTTCTATCAAAATAATAATATTTCTAATCTAGAAGATCTAGATAATAAAAGAGATTGGGTTAATCTATTATCATATACATATAATGTTATGGAAAAATTACTTAGTTTATTAATTATAGAAATACCTAGTGAAATGTAAAAAAATCAGTTCATTTTGACTGATTTTTATTTTGACTAATTTTATCTGTATTCCCGAAAAATCAAGGCACATCTTGATTAATTACTAGATATTGATATATTGTAATAAATAAAAATTGAAATAGATAAGCAATAAGAAGAGCATACATATTTATATCTAAAAATAATAAAATAAACAATATAATATTTTTAATAATATTACTAAATAGATTTGAATACATAACATTTTTACTTTTATTCATTGCTTGTAAAGCAGTACTAAGTACTCCTCCAATATATGATATTAAAAATACAAATGAAGCAAATATTAAATAATTTATACCAAGAACTTCATTAAATATTAAACTCATTATTTTATATGGAAATAATATTATTATTATAGAACACAATCCTCCGATTAATAAACTAAATATAATAGCTTGTTTTATTTTTCTTTTAATTCCTTTATAATCTTTTAATTCATTTAATTTAGTAAGAGTAGGTAATAATGCATTACTAATAGCACTACTAAGAAAACAAGGAAGAGTAACTATAGGAATAACATATCCTGTTATTATTCCATATTCATGAATAATATAATTATTATCATAACCTAATTTTAATAGAACAAAAGTAATAAGAATAGGCTCTAAAAACATACTAATTGAACTTATTAATCTGCCAGCAGTCGTAGGAATTGATATACTCATTAAGTCTTTCATATCATGAGGATCAATAATAATATCACTTTTTTTAATAATTACTTTTCTAGGTAAAAATAAAAATAATATAAATATTGATGCTATTTCACTTATAATATTATATAAAACAAGTCCACATACTGTTACAATAATTCCATATTTTAAAAGATATGGTGTAATAAGAATAGTTATAATTATTCTAACTATTTGTTCAAATAAATTAGATACAATATGAGGTATCATTCTTTCTTTACCAAAGAAATATCCTCTTGCTATACTAGATAAAGTAATAAACGGAAGAGTAAAACTAATACATATTATAGGATAATATAGATCTTTATTAGAAAGTAAATTATTACTAATAAAAGGACTTATTATAATTAATATAAAAATAATAAAAATATCAAATATAATAGCTATTGGTATTATACCAAATATTATTTTTTTATTATTTCTTTTATTTTCAGATACTAATTTACTTATTGCAAGAGGTAGACTAAGTGTACATATATTAATAAATAAAGAAAATGTAGGCATTATCATCATAAATAATCCTATTCCATATGTACCAATATATCTAGTA
>CAZVVV010000025.1:0-1001 GCA_964630725.1 uncultured Muribaculaceae bacterium | reverse complement strand
TTATTCTAATTACTAAAGATAATATTTTAGTAATAAAGCCACCAATAATAAGAATAATTGTAGATTTAATAAATTTATCTTTCATAATTAATTAATATTAAATTAAAAAATAATATTGATAAAATATTAAAAATATGATAAATTATTAATAGATACTAAAGAGGTGCTATGTTATGGAAGAAAATAAAAAGAAAAGAATATTAAAAATCACTTTAAGTTCTTTAGGTTTAATATTAATATTAGCTATGGGTTCGTTAGCGGTATATAATGCAAGTATACCTGGTACTGCCTTAAATAGTTTATTAGTATCACAACCTGATTTTAAGTTTAATTTTACTGAATCTAATACTGTTACTATGGTTAATCCTACAAGTAACGATGAACAAGATTTTAATTTTAATATTACTGCATCTAGTACTGATATTAATTATATTTTTGATATAGATTATTCTATATATTTAAAAGTAAATGAAAGTAACACTATATCAACTGATTTAGTATATGTAGAATTATATGATAAGAATAATAATATATTAGTTAATAGAACTAAGTTAAGTGATTTAACTAAAGTAACTGGTAAAGATAATGAATATATATTAAAGACTAATAATATAGAAATATTTAATGAGTCTAAAACAAATGATTTTGTATTAAAAGTTGCGAAATATCAGGGATATAAGGGTAACGACCACGCAATGGCGGTGAAGTATCTGGAGGATATGTTCCCAATTGCGGCAGATAAAGCAACGAATGATTTTGGAGGGGGACTGCAGCATCACCTTCGGGACTTTACGCATCATCCTACACCAGTGGGCTTAATTTGTTCGATTTTGACGCAGTTTACAGGTGAGGTTTATGGAACGGAGGTTGATGGTACATTTATTGCCGTACCACTTGATGAGGATGGACTTGCACTAATTGGAAAGAATTTTCCTGAAAAGATTATCCTGGGAGTGGTAAACTGGGTGTTCCATATGGTTAGTGATATTGCAGGCTCATCC
>CAZVVV010000024.1:0-9734 GCA_964630725.1 uncultured Muribaculaceae bacterium | reverse complement strand
TAAATGTTACATAATTATTTACAGTTCCACCTCTATATCTATATTCTGTTGCAAATCTACTGTCAACTTGTAATGTATCATCTATTGTATGAGTAACTAATTCTAATCCATTTTGTCCTACATTTGTTTTAGCAAATGATAAGGCATAAGAATCTTCTTCAACACTTAGTTTTAATATATTATTTGATTCTACACTGCTACTCCATTTTGCATAAGAAGTATTTGTGAGGTTATAGGATATTATTCCTGTTAGTACTAGTATAAAAATGCATATTAATGATAATATATATTTATTATATTCTTTTACATCTTTAAATAAAGGGTTTGTCTTTTTAGTTTTTTTCCACCAAATACTAATATTTTTTTTCATAGTTCTACCTCCATATTTTATAAATTAATTTTATAATAAAAATAGTACTTTTTCAAGTACTATTCGTTTAATATATTATTTTCATTATTATCTTCTTTACTTAAGAAATATATAATTAGTGCTCCAAGTAATACTACAACAATTACTTTTATAACATTTTTCCATTCTATTTTATCATTATTTTCTTCTTCTAAAGATGTAATTGTAACATTTTTATCATTATCTTTTAATTCTTCTTTTGTTACAGTTGGTTCTTCTTTTGATTCTACTAAATCTTGTACTACTACATTATTATTACTATTAGTATTAGTAACATTATTAGTATTAGCAGGAGTAGTTTCTTCTTTTATATTTTTTACTATATCTTTATAGTTTGAATCATTATAAGAATTATTAAATGTTATTATACCATCATATATTTCAAATGTAGTATAATCTTCTTTTATATTATTTTGATCATAGACAATGCTTAATAATAAGTCATTATCTTTAAATGAACCATATCCTATTACTAAATCATCTTTTATTAATACTTTATTATTAGTAATTATTTTATTTAAAGTTAAATCTTTACTAGTTTTAATTTTATAACTAAATCCACTTACTTCTCCATCACTTTTTAAATATATATTATAAGTAATAGTATTATCTTTAATAGATTTAGTAATTCTATATGAAGATGTAGTTGTTATATTTTGATTATTGTTTACTAAGTCACTTAATAGTCCTAAATCTATAATATCTAATATATTATCTTTATTTAAATCTCCAAGTGGTAATTGTTCTTGTTCATCTGATACTATTAATTGGTATAATAAATCTAAATCTTGTTCATCTAGTTTATAATCACTATTAAGATCACCAGATAGTACTATTTCATATTTATTAAGTAAATTATCATTTTTATCATTTAAATATAATATATTATTTTCTAATCTAAATGTTGCATTATATACAATATTAGTTATTAAATCTGTTGGAATTGTTTTTATATTATATAGAATTATTTTATCATTAGCTATTTTATAATTATAATTATTTATATTAAATGTATAGAAACTATTTTTTATATTTATAAGTTTTTCTTTTGTGCTTTCTTTAATTTGAAAGTTTTTAACAAACATTAATCTATCTACAGTATCTTCATCAGATAAATCTGATTGTTCAATTAAGTTTTCAATATAAGTAAATATTATATTTGTATTAAGTTTACTATTTATTGTATTTAAATCTTGCATTAAATTATTAAGTGTTTCTTTATCACTAATCATTCTTTCTAAATAAGTATTTATTTCATTATTTAAACTATTATATTCATTTGTTATATCAACTGTTTTAGTAAACAAGTTACTAAATTCATTATCTATACTTAATATCATTTGTTCATCTGTAATATTATTAATATCTATATTTTTTGTATTTAGCCAGTTTTTATATGAGTTTATTAAGTCATTATATTTATTTGTTAAATCTGTTATTTTAGTATCAAGACCTAATTCTATATATGTTTTATTTTTATTATAGAATATAGTACTTTTATTATTAATACTTGTTACTAATGTATTAATATTATTTTTAATATTTGTTATTTCATTAATATTACATGCAGTTTTATAGTTTTTAATTGTATTAAGATCTTCAGTTAAACTATTAAATACCTCTAATTCATTGGTTTTATTTCCGCTTGTTTGATTATTTGTAATAAAGTTTTTAATTTTATTATATGTTATTTCAGTAGTTTGTAAAGTATTTTTATATTCATTATCAAAGTAATTATTAAATATTTCTTTATACTCATTTATTTTATTATCATAATTGTTATTATAATTAATAATTTCATCTTTTATTGGTTTAATATAATTAGTATATATTTGATTAATTATTTCATCTTTTTCTATAAAGTTTTTACTTATAATAAGATTATTTTCTTCATAAGTACAGTTTATATTTGTTATATTATTGATGTTTATTGTTTGATCATTACATCCTTTTGATAAGTAATCATTATATTTATTATTTAGTTCTGTATTATTTTGTACTAAATCACTTAGATTTATGTTTGATATTTCATTATTTAAATTATTTATTTTATTATTAAAGTTAGAAATATCACTTTCAATAGTCAATAATGCTGATTCATAGTCAATATCATTTGAGGAAATATTATTTTTGGATTGTTCAAGTTTATAATTGATTGAATTAATATTTGTATTTAATGAATTAATGTAATCATTAATAGTTATTTCTTCTGCTTCAACTGCCATAATAGATGGATTTATTATACTACATAACATAGTAATTAGTATTAAAATTGTAAATATTTTTTTGTTTTTCATTTTTTAAAACCTCCATATCGTTATAAATTAAGTATAAAATAAAATTTAGAATATGGCAATAAAATAAGAAAATAGTGTCAACTTTTGTCAACACTATTTGATTGTTTTAATAATTATTGATTTCATATATGGTCTATTTTTTTGTATTTTAAATGCTTTTAAAACACGTTTAGTATCAATAGGATTTTTTCCATATAACATACATAGAGTTTCTCCTTGTGATACAAAGTCACAGACGTTTTTTTCAAGGATTATTCCAGCATTATAGTCAATGTTTTTATTGGTTAGAGTTCTTCCTGCTCCAAGTTCCATAGAAAGGCTTCCTAGTTCTTTAGCATCAATTGATTTTATAAACCCACTTTTTTTAGCATATATTTCAATTGGTTTGTCTAGTAGTATTTCAAGTTTTCCTCCTTGATAGTTAACAAATTCTACAAACTTATCATATGCTTTACCACTTTCAATTGTTTCTTTTACTTTTTCTCTTGCAGCATTCATTTTCATTCCAGTGTAGATACTTAGCATTAAGCTTGACATTTCACAGCTTAGAAAATATAAGTTATTTCTAACTTTGTCTTTTAAAACATCTAGAACTTCAAGTATTTCAATAGAGTTTCCTATATTGTTTCCTAGAGGATTATCCATTCTAGTAAGCATACATACTACTTTTTTATTGTATTTTTTACCAATATTAATCATTAGATTTGCTAAAATTTTAGCTTCTTTAGCAGTTCTTACAAGTGCACCACGTCCTACTTTGACATCAATTAGAATATTATCAGATCCCCCCGCTATTTTTTTACTCATTATGCTAATAGCAATAAGAGCAAGTGAATTAGTTGTTCCTGTTACATCTCTTAAGGCATAGACTTTTTTATCCATTGGACATAGGTTTTTAGTTTGAGATGTAATTACCATTCCAATATCATTTACTTGTTTTAGTACTTCTTCATAAGTTAGATTAACATTTACTCCGATACTTTCTAATTTATCTATTGTTCCTCCGGTATATCCAAGAGCACGTCCACTCATTTTTACTATTTTTACTCCACATGCCGCTAAAACTGAAAGGACTACTAATGTTGTTTTATCACCGACTCCTCCGGTTGAGTGTTTATCTATTGTTGGAAAGTCAAAATGTAATGTGTCTCCACTTTTTATAAAGATATCAACAAGATCAAATATTTCTTGTTCACTAAGACCATTTGCACAAATGTCTTTAAGAACAATTGTCATTTCTTCATCTGATACATCGTTTGATAGATAACCATTAAAGAAGTATGATAGTTCATCATATGTTAAAGTTTTTCCTAAATTAAATTTTTCTATTATTTTTTCTTTCATAAGTATAACCTCCGGTTAATTCAATTTTATCATTAACTTATATAAGGGTCAATAATTTAGTATAATATATTTTTTTATTTATATTCTTTTTTTAAATATTTATAATTAATATCTATTCTTGTACTTTTTATATCATAAATCATCTTGTTTATTAAAAAAATTAGTTCTTCATTTTTCATATTTAATCACTCCCAATACAAATATATACTAATATTTTAAAAAAATCATCAAATACGACAATAGATGTCAAGTTTTGCTAATTAAATATGGAAAATAGTATAATAATGTAGTATAATTTTGTTATGGTGATTAATTTGATAAAGTACCCTAATAATATAGTTAAAACTAATAATAAAAAAGTGAAAAGTTATGGGAACAGAGGAATGACTTTAGAAAGTGAGATTAATTCTACGAATGAGTACTATTTATTACATGATATAGCTGTTATACATAAGAAACCTACTCCTGTTGCGGTGGTAAAACAGGTAAATCAAAAAATAGTAGATGCTTATTTTAAGGTTCCATCGACTACTGATTATAATGGTATTTATAAGGGAAAGTATATTGATTTTGATGCTAAAGAAACAAAGAGTAAAACTAGTTTTCCTTTATCTAATATTCATAATCATCAAATTAAACACATAGAAAGTGTTATAAGACATAAGGGTATAGGTTTTATAATACTTAGATTTACAACATTAAATGAAACATATCTTTTATTTGGAGAGGACTTATTAGATTTTATTAATAATAATGAAAGGAAGTCTATTCCATATGAGTTTTTTAAAGAAAGGGGTCATTTAATAAAAGATACATTGCAACCACAAGTAGACTATTTAAAAGTAATAGAAAAATATGGAGGTATTAAAAATGAAGAAGAAAGTTAAAAGAAAAAAAGTAGAAGTTGAGGCTGTTGAGGTTAGACCTAGGAAGATTTCAAACTTATATATCTTATTACTATCTGTAATTAGTGTTGTATTATTTATTGCATCTCTTATAATGTTTGGATTATTAATTACTATTTTTATAATGGTTTTCTTTGCAATATTAATAGCACTTACAATTACCCTAGATAGATACCCTAAAAATAGTAAAAAAAGGAAACTAATAAAATCAATATTTATAATAATATTGGGTATAGGTATAGTAGGAATACTATGTTTTATAATATTCTTTGCTTATATTATTATTAGTGCTCCTGAATTCGATACTGAAAAATTAGTTACTAGAGAAACTACTAGAGTTTATGATAATGAGAATAAGTTAGTTGCGACATTTGGTAGTGATAAAAGAGAAAATGTTACGTATGATGAAATACCTGAAGTATTAATTGATGCAATTATTGCAACGGAAGATTCAAGATTTTTCCAACATAATGGACTTGATGCTCCAAGATTTGCTAAAGCAGTAATTGGACAACTTCTTGGTAGAAATGCTGGTGGAGGTTCTACTCTTACAATGCAAGTTGTTAAAAAGACTTTTACAAGTGATAATGCTGAAGGTATAAAAGGAATTATAAGAAAGTTTACTGATATTTATTTAGCAGTGTTTAAGATGGAAAAAGCATATACTAAGCAAGAAATTATTGAGTTTTATGCAAATACTCCATTCCTTGGATCTAATTCGTTTGGTATAGAACAAGCATCACAAACATATTTTGGAAAAGATGCAACAGAATTAAATTTATCTGAAGCATCACTTATTGCAGGATTGTTCCAAGCTCCCACTACATATGATCCAAATACAAATCCTGAAAATGCTGAAGCAAGAAGAAGTACTGTATTATCGCTTATGGTAAGACATGGATATATAACACAAGAACAAGCGGATATAGCAAGTGCTATTTCAGTTGAAGATTTATTAAGTCCAGAAAGTAATTCTTATGCTACTAGTGAATATCAAGCATACTTAGATACTGTTTATAATGAAGTTGTTGAAAAATATGGTTTAGATCCTTATACAACATCAATGGATATATATACAAATATGGATACTGAAAAACAAGAAGCATTAAATGATGTATTTAATGGTAAAACATATACTTGGCCAAATGATTCAATACAAGCTGGGGTTGTTGCAATTGATTCATCTTCTGGTAAAATAATTGCACTTGGTGCAGGTAGAAATAGAAAAGGTGAATTAACAATGAGTTATGCAACTGATATAAAAAGACAAATTGGTTCAACTGCTAAACCACTGTTTGATTATGCACCTGGTATAGAATATGAAAACTGGAGTACTGGTAAAATATTTAGTGATACCGCTACTACGTACACAGGAACAAATGATTCAATAGTAAATTATGACCATGCCTATAAAGGAAATATAACATTAAGATATGCCCTATCTGATTCTAGAAATATACCAGCAGTTAAAGCCTTTAGAAGTGTTGATAATGAAAAAATAAAAGATTTTGTTCTTTCAATTGGACTAACTCCTGAAATTGATTCATCAGGATATATTCATGAAGCTCATGCACTGGGAGCATTTGATGGTACATCTCCTCTTCAACTTGCGGGAGCATATCAAATATTCTCTAATGGTGGATATTATTATGAACCATATACAGTAAATAAAATTGTACTTAGAAATTCTGATGAAGTAATTGATGAGGATGAAACTGCTCCAGAAAAGAAACAAGTACTTAGTGATTCTACTGCATATATGATTGCAGATGTATTAAAACAAACTGCTAAAAATATTGGTGTTTATGGGGTTGTAAGTGATCAAATAGCTCTTAAAACTGGTACAACAAACTATGATGAAAAAACTAGAGAGTATTATGGTTATCCAAGTGGTACTGGTCCAGATGGTTTAGTCGCAGGATTTACTTCAGATATATCTCTTGCAATGTGGACTGGTTATACTGAAAATAAGAAAGGACAATATCTTTCAAGTAGTGCAATGTATACACATAAAAATAGTTTATATAAAGCTTGTGCTAAAGCAGTATTTAATAATAATGGTGCAACATTTAAGAAACCTTCGAGTGTTGTATCTGTAAAAATTGAAAAAGGTACTGAGTTATTACCTAGTAATGGTACTCCATCTAATATGATAATAACAGAGTTATTTAAACGAGGTACAGAGCCTACTGAAACATCTAGTAGATATAAAACACTTGATGCTCCGACTGGATTTACTGCTGAATATAGCAATGGAACAGTAAAACTTTCATGGAATAGTGTTAATAAGCCTGAAGATATGAGTGAAAAGACTAATGGTACATTTGGTTATAGAATATATAAAGATGGTAAACAAATAGCATTTACTACTGATAATTACTATACTTATACTCCAGATTATCCATATGGAACATATACTGTTAAGACATCGTTTAAGAATGTTACAACTAATATGAGTAGTGCGGTAACAGCAACAATTGAATCAAAAATTAAGTTTGAGTTTAATGATGAGTCAGAAACTACTCTACCAATCGGAAGTACATACACTCCTACTTCTAATCCTGTTTCGGTTTATGAAAATAATGAGGATGTTACTTCTAGTGCTAGTGTTACAAGTAAGATAATAGATAATGCTACTGGTAATGAAGTATCTGATATAGATACATCGGTTGTTGGTTCTTATACAATACAATATACTGTTAGTTATCGTGGTGAGTCTGAAACATTTAGTAAAAATATAACTATAAATTAAGAAGCAAATGCTTCTTTTTTTATTGAATAATTATTAAAAATATTATATACTTATTATCATAGGAAGTGGAATAATGAAAAGAAAAAAAGTTAAGATTAAAGATAATAATGAAAAGAAGTCTAAGTCTAAAAAGGCAATAAAAGTAATTAGTGTACTATTTATAATAGTTCAGATTCTTGCTATGTTTACTCTACTCTATTCTATATATATAATTAAAGGAATAGAAACTGAATTAAGATATGTATTTATGGCATTAGTGGCAATAATTAATATTATAAGTATTATTATTACTCCAAAGTTACTTAAAAAGGAAAAGCAGAGTAAATTTTTTATCTTTGTAATAATTGCTAGTATATTTATATTTGCTCAAGCTATTGGTAGTTATTATATATTAAAGACTTATAGTACTCTAAATAGTATGAATAAGAATGAAATAACTTATACTACTGCATTTGTTACTTTAAAAGATAGTAATATTAAAGATCTTAGTTCTATTAAAGATGCAAAGATTGGTATAGTGGAAGATGAGACTTCTATTGAGGGGTATATAATTGGTAAAGAGGTTATTAAAGAAAATAAGTTGGAAGATAATAATACTTTAGTGGATTATGAAGATTTTACTTCTTTAGTAAAGGGTCTTTATAGTAAAGATATTGATATAATGATTGTATCTGAGGATTATGTTTCAATGTTTGATGAAATAGATGAATATAAGAATATTGCTAGTGAAACTAAAATAATTTATAAGAAGGAAAAGACTTATACAAAGGATGAAATTGCTAAGTTAACTGGTGAGGATACTAGTATTAGTTCTTCTGATAAGATAGATGAACCTTTTACAGTGTTAGTTATGGGTATTGATTCTACTGCTTCTACTTTAAAGAAGAATGCAAGTGGTAATGGTGATGCATTGATGTTGCTTACATTTAATCCTAAAACACTTAATGCTACTATACTTAGTATTCCAAGAGATACTTATGTACCAATTGCATGTTTTACTAATCAAAAGGAAAATAAGATTACTCATGCAGCATGGAATGGTGCTAGTTGTATGATTAAAACTATTGAAAACTTTACTGGTATTGATATAGATTATTATGTTAAAGTTAACTTCCAAGGAGTTGTTAAATTAGTTGATGCTATGGATGGTATTGAAGTAGATGTTCCTCTAGATTTTTGTGAATCTAATTCTAAACGTGCTACTTCTGAAGATAAGTTAATATGTTTAAAAGAAGGAAAACAAACTCTTAATGGTGAACAAGCTCTTGCTCTTGCTAGACATAGAAAAACTTTATTGACTGGTGATTTACAACGTGGTGTTAATCAACAATTAGTAATTCAAGGTATGCTTAATAAGGTTAAGAGTATTAAGAGTGCTGGTCAAATGTTAAAGATACTTGATATGGTTAGTCAAAATATAGATACAAACTTTACTACTAATCAAATATTATCTTTCTATGATATTGCTAAGAATTTAGTTCTTACTAGTAGTGAATCATCTAATTTAATTAATATAAGACAGCTTTATTTATCTGGTTCTAGTCAAATGATATATGATGAAAGAAGTGGTTTAGTTTTATATAATTATATTCCTAATGAAAGTAGTCTTAATCAAATAGTTAAAGCTATGAAAGATAATTTATCTGCTGAACCTAATTTAGATGTTAAGAGAATGGATTTTAATATTGAAGAAGAATATGAAATGGAAACAATTGGTACTGATAACTTGAGTGCTACTAGTACTTATACCCTACTTCCTAATTTTGTTGGTAAGAGTGAAAGTTATGCTATTAATTGGTTAAGTAGTAATGGGGTTAGTTATGAAATAAAAGAAAATATAATTACTTCTGGTACTGATGGTATTGTAACTGATCAAAGTTATCCTGAGAATAAAAGAATAGATTTAATATCTGGTAAGATTGTAATAACTGTTAATAGATTAATGGTTGATACTTCTAGTGAAAAAGAAGAGTCTAATGAGTCTGATACTCCTAGTGAAAAGGAAGAAGCTAGTGAGTCTGATACTT